>JAGNKX010000013.1 GCA_017999915.1 Spirochaetota bacterium | reverse complement strand
TTTCCTGAAGCTGTTGGAGCGGAGATGATTAAATCTTTATCAGTATTAATTATTATATCTATTGATTGATCTTGAATTGGTCGGAATGATTTCCAACCCATATCCCATATTGCTTCTTGGATTGTAGTATTTAATAATGGAAAAGAACTCATTTATAATTTTAGATTATTTAATTTTGTTATGCCATCAGAATCACTACTTTGATTGGAGTTGTTTGATGGTTCAGATAGAAATAGAAAATCCTTCCATGTTTTTTGTGGATAATTTTCAATTTGACTTAGTAAATTGACATAATTTTTTATCGCTTCTCTTGGCGAGAGAAAACTTTCAGCACCTAATCTATTAAAAATCCATTTCATAAATTCAGTTATTCCAGAATCATCAATTAGGAATTTTGAGTTATCATAATATGCAAATACATTACGTATATTACAAAAAACAGCAAATAACTCTTCTTGTGTTAAATTATTTAACTCAATAATTGGGCCAGAAAGATCTCTACATTCTGAATCAGCAAATGGATTATCTGACAATCTTGTTTTTAATGCCCCATAGCTATATAAACCTTTTGTTGGATGCCTCAAGAATTCTGGAGTTCCACCAAATAAATAGTATATACCTGATAACTGACCTTGCAAACAATCATTATAAAACTTAAGTATAGTCTCATAATTTCTTGTTCTTGTTTGACTATTTAATCTAGCAAGGACAGCCAATTCATCAATACATATTTGTAGTCCATTATATCCTGCATCTTTTATAAATTGACTTAATAATTTAATATAATCATAATAATTTTCATCTGTTATTATAGATCTGACTCCCAAATCATGCAATGCATCTGTCTTGGTTTGATATTCTCCAGATAACCATCTAATACAATTATCCATTAAACGATCATCACCAGTTATAAATCCTTCATAGTATTTGGTAACAATAGTAGAAAAATCATACCCAGAAACAAAATTCCTAATATATGATAGTTCAGATTCAATTTTATCAATTGGTACTTCTTTATTTATACCAATTTTCTTTTCAATCCATGATTCAATAATAATTTTTAATGCTCCACCATCCGGTCTAATTTTAGTAGAAAGATTCTTAATAATTTCCGAATATAAATTCTGTGCCTTGTTATCTCTTGAATATAAAACTTTTTCAGTTGTAACATCAATTTTGGTAGATATAAAATTATATTCATGAGAAATACCCATAGCTAATGTAAGAAAAAATGATTTGCCAGACCCAAATTCACCAATTATAAAACGTATTTTAGAAGCACCTTCTTTTATATCATTGAAATCTCGAATGAGTTCAGTAATTTCTTTACTTCTTCCTACCTGAATGTGTTGTAGTCCGATACGTGGAACCACCCCAGCTTTTAATGAGTCAAGTATTGCAGTTCTTTCTTTTGGTTTTATTGTATTCATAATTACCCTTCAACCACTGGTTGTTGCACTAGATAGTTTCCTTGTTCTTCATAAATTAGATAATCACCCTTTTGCCCTTCCCACCAATAATTGATCTTTTCAATTGCACTATTAAGCATTATGTTATTCTTTATCGCTAATTGCCTAAGATCTTCTCTATCCCAACTTTTCTTTTGAAGAACCAATTTAACAAACGAAGTTAATTCTTTTGGTAGCTCATAGTATTCTTCTACTGGTATGGTCTTATCCGGTTCTGTCTTCATTTCGGGTTCACTGGTAAAAACACTCGATAATATTTTTTTTACATTTTCAGTATCTTTAAGAACAGCATTAAGAACATTTTGATCAATCTTTACAGTATCCTGATCAACAATTGCTCTTTCAGGTATAATTGAACCTTCTTTATTAATTTTATCTCCTTTTCGTATTTTTGTTGCATCTTGTATAAATGAGTTTGCCTTATAATCATTGAGCATTGCATTAAATATTTCATCACTCAGCCCAAAATCTTGAAAAATTCTTTTAATTGCACGTATTTCTGACTTATCAATAACACCGTCTACTGCTGAAATCATAAATAAATACTTTCCGATTTTTTCTAAATCACTAACTTTTAATCGCTCTGATAACTTTTTTGCAATTCCTTTACCCTTAATCGCACCTACCTCTGCCAGTTGTCTTCTTTTATTAATTCTAATCTTATCATGTTCAATTGTGCAAAAATTATTTTTAATAAAATCTTCTGCCACATCAAGTTCTTCTTTATCAACTTTCAGATCTGCACTTGCGATATTAACACCTAAATCAAATAGCATCGATGCTATAGCGTAGTCTGCTTTTTGAGGAATTCCGGGATTTTCTTCCTGATAAAAAATAATAAAATCATCCCATTTATAACTATCTGAAAAATATCTAGCATCAGGCTCAATATTAAGTCCCATTTGTTCGAATGTAGAACATAAATCTTTTGATTGTTTTAAACTAAGCTTATCAGAATAACTAATATTTAAAAATTCAGCCACTTCATTAACTTTACATACTTGATTTTGCTTTTTTTCTGCAAATTCATTAAATGAATCTGCAAAGGGATGTGTATAAAGTTCCCGTAATTCTTTTGGAAGTAATAAATACAATTCATTCTCTGTTGCCTTGCCAATTTTTCGGCTGTAAAGTTTTAATTCTACAATACACTGCTCCCAAATATTGGCTAGTTTATTCTTAATTGATGTAGGAAAATAGTAGTTAAATCCTTCAACAATCGCTTTTTCACGTAGTTGATAGATAGATGATGCACAATGATGGTGGTAAGCTATCTGTTTATATTTTACTTCTGATTGAATACTATCCCACATTGGTTCAATTTTTATTAAAAAATAATCATTGAATATTTTCCCTAATTTTTCTGGAATTCTACTTCTGGGAGTATTTTCATATATAGATATAATCTGAATCAACAAATCTTTTGAAAATTCTTTATTATTTATTTTATAATATGCACCACTACTATAGATAGGTGAATAGAAATTAATTCTATTCATAAAATTATTGAGAATATTTTTTTCATCAACGCTGTAATCATTAATTGAAAGAATTAACCAAGCTATTAAACTTTCTGAATAACCTTTAAAAGAGCCATTAAAATTATACAACTGATTCAATCTAATTATTTCGAATAAAATCTCTTTATGATTTAGTTTTTCATAAATAGCTCTAAATTCTAATCCGTAAAAATAAATAAATACAAGACCAATGTCTATCTCGATATCCTTTTTACCACCTTCTAGCCAATTAATAAACTTACCTCTTGAATAAGGTGATATTAATGAATAACTTGGCCAATATCCTAAATCCTCATCTAACCCAGAAAATTCAACTTTGGCATCTCCATAGATGATATGAGGTAATTGTTCTTTTTTTGATCTTGCATCAAGATAAATCATTGGTGATACAATTGTTTTCCCAGCAATACTAACAGATTTATCATTCCCCATAAACTCTGTAGTGCTTATAACCTCTGAAACATCAGCGGAAACCCCATTGATTGATATTTTAAAATGTATATTATCTATTAGATTATTTAAAATTTCTTCTGTATCATTATTGGTTACTTTTAGAGTTTTATTATTGTTTGAATTTGAAATTTTATTCTTTTTATTATTAAGCACTATATATATGACAACGCCAATAATTATAAATGTAAGTATATACTCCATAAGCCCCCCTGCAAATAATCCGAAATACTCTTGTGAATAGATACTGAATGAATGTTATGTGAAGTTTAATCGTATGCTTAATAAAATCAAGAAGATTAAGATTTGATTTATGTGAAATATTTAGAAAGAACATATAATCTCATACAAATTAGACAATTTGCTAATAATGCAAAGTTTAAAATACACTTTTTATTACATTGATCATTCAATTCGGCATATAATATGCCTCCAGACTGCATAAGATCAACGGAGAAAGGACTTATATTGAGGAGGGTAGATGTGGTTTATTAATGGAATAAATTGGCTCTCTTATAACAAATTATAAGACAATTATTGTATGATAGAACAACAATCCGTTGACCATATATTGACCATAACGAAAACAAACTTACAACAAATGATAAAAATTTACCGTAGCGAATACCATTTTTAGTTAAATTTTAATTAAATTTTAAGCAAATGACTCATGTACCTAGCTCAATTGGCAGAGCAACTGACTCTTAATCAGTAGGTTCCGGGTTCGATTCCCGGGGTACCCACAGAAAACCCCTGATACATTCAGGGGTTTTATTTTTCATGGAATCAGTATAAAACTGATTTTTATAACGTAGCCTTATCTCATCAGGCGTACATCAGCTTGCCCCGCGGCTCGATAACAGGGCGACCCAAATCGCGGGCGTTTTCAATCCATTCATCTATCACGACACCGGCGTTGCGAAGGGCATCCTCATAACTTTCGCCGTCCGCAAGGCACATCGGCGATATAAGCGCCGTCTTCGTCGCTCCAGTAAATGATCACTTCGTATTTATAATTCTTCACAGAAAACTGGTATAATTCTATCGCATCAATCGGCCGGTTTATCGTAGAGATGGCGCCGTATGGAATTGCGTCGGATCTCCATCGACTCATGGTCCGCCCCTTCGTCGCCGGCAACCGCTTCGGCCAGGGCAACGGCCACTTCAACTTCACCGGCGGCGACCACCGTGGCCCCCGCCAGCCGGATTGCGGCGGCATCGCGGAGATGGGCGCACCGCACGAGAATCCGCAGGTCCCTGTTAAGCGACCGGGCCTGGCGCACGATCTCCGCCGCGTCCTCGACGTCCGCGGTGAGAATAAGGCTGCCGGAGGAGGCTATGCCGGCTTCATCAAGGGTCCCCGGCCGCAGCACGTCGCCGTACAGGGCATGGCAGCCGCCGGCCTTCAGGCGCCGGACCGTTTCAAGGTTCAGCTCGATCACGGTGATTTCGGCCCCGCGTTCCCTCAGCAGCCGGTGCACGGTTTTGCCGACGGGCCCGTACCCGACGATGATGCATTTATTGGGATCGATAGCCGGCGGCTCATCGGACGGCCGAATCAATCTCCCGGTCTTTGACGAAAGGCTCCGGGCGACACGGTAAATCGACGGATTGAGGGCGATCGAAATGATCGAAGCGGCGATCATGGCGTTCCAACCCGCGTCATTGATCAGTTTCATTTCCCGGGCGACCGCTCCAAGGATGAAGCTGAATTCGCCTACCTGGGAAAGGGCCGCGCCGACGGGAATGGCGGTAGAAAGGGGACGGCCAAGGATGCGCACGGTCAGCAGCGTGGAAAGGGGTTTCCCGATAAGCACAATCGACAGGACAACGCCGATCAGCAGCGGCTCTTCCATTATAGTGCGGGGCTCGAACAGCATGCCTATGGAGACGAAGAACAGCACCGCGAAGGCGTCGCGCATCGGAAGCGCATCGGCCCCGGCCCTGGCGGCGAATTCCGTCCGGCCGACCGCCAGGCCGGCAAGGAAGGCTCCCAGCGCCATGGAGACGCCGAAAATCTTCGACGAACCGACCGCTATGCCCATCGCGATCACGAGTACCGCGAGCAGGAAAAGCTCCCGGGACCGGGTGACCGCGATTCGTTCCAGCGCCCAGGGTATAACCCATCGGCCGAGCATTATAACGGAAACGACCAGTCCGATGATCTTGGCGAGGGTGACAGCGACCGCCAACCCGGTGTTGCCTTCGCCGATACCGCCGGGCGAGAAGAGGATGGGAAGCATCAGCAGGTACATGACGGTGAGAAGATCTTCCACGACCGTCCAGCCGATGGCGATATGCCCTATATGCGCGTGGAGGTCCTTTCGTTCAGCCAGGACAAAGGCCATCACGACCGTGCTCGCCACCGAGATCGCGAGTCCCAGAACGATGCCGGAGCTCCACTCCCAGCCCAGGGCCCTCAGCAGGGAAGCCAGAGCCGCGGTGGAGAAGGCGCTCTGAATGAATGCCCCGGGCACGGCGATGCGCCACACGGCCGCCAGCTCGCGGAGGTGAAAGCGAAGGCCTATGCCGAACATGAGGAGGATGACTCCGATTTCGGCGAACTGCTCGGCCACGGGCTGGTGCGCAGTGAAGCCAGGGGTAAAAGGGCCGACCGCTATGCCGGCCAGAAGGTAGCCGACTATCGGCGACAGCTTCAGCCTCAGGGCGATGTAACCAAGAATAAGCGCGGCGGCCAGGCCGCCGGTAAAAGTCAGCAATACCTGTAATTCCTGCATATTCGTTCCTGTGTAGAGAATGCCGTGATAGTCCGGCACCGTCATGGAGATCAGACGAGGCGGCCTTTCCCGGACGAGATTGCCGCAGTCCGGATCACGAATGACGGCTGCGAACCACGAGAGCGTCGCACGAAACGGATGAAACAAGCCGCTTCGCATGGCCCCCGAAAAACAATCGAGAGAGCAGACCCTGCAGCGGAGAGCCCATGACGACAAGTTCCGCATCGGATAATCGGACGAAATCCTTCAAAACCTTCGACTCGTTGCCGTATTTGATTATCATGTTGATGCGCGCCCGCTGATCCGCATTCAGGTCAACCGCGGCGATGAAGTTCGTCAGATCCCGGCGGGCCACCTGCCTCATCCGCTCCCGGTAGTCATCGACATTATCAACAGCCGAGGATCTCGGCGCGGAAAAGGCATACACGAGGGCCAGCGTCCGGCCGGGAAAAAATGACGCGGCGGCTTCCAGGGCGTCCCTCGACGCAGGCGACAGGTCCGCGGCTACGGCGATCCTGCCGTAGGGGCCCCTGAATCGCTCGGTAACGATGAGCAAAGAGGTTTTCGATTTTCGGATTAGCCGATCGACGGTTTTACCCGGCGTGAAACGCCCGAGGACCTCATTGCGCGCGACGCCGGTGACGACGAGTCCGCAGTTCATATCGTCCGCGACGCCCATGATTACCTCGCCAGGCTCGCCCTCCTGGATCAAAACGGTGACCCTGGCATTCACGTCTTTCATGTCGTCAAGGATTCTTTTCCTCGCCTTCTCGATGGCAATCCTGTTGTAATCGAGGAAGGGCAGGAAAGGAATCCGCCTGACGCTGTTGTTCTCGCTGGGCGACTCAAGGACGTGCAGCACGATGAGCTCGCAATCATGCTGTTTCGCCAGCGACACGGCGCGGTCCTGGGCACGGTCGCTGCGGGAACTGAGGTCCGTTGCAAGCAATATTTTTTCCGGCGGTCTCATCATTGGGCAACAATGTCCGGGTTTGGGGTCTATCCAGGCGCCCCATGTTCCTCATAGTGACACTCGTCATGAATCAATTGTCAATAATTTTATTAATAAGTCAATGGGACGCGCGATTATGTCGATTATTATAATGACGTATCAGAGGAATGGCAATTCCGGATAATAAATGAAAAAAGCATCAATCATAGTGGCAATCATTCTGGCGGCAGCGGCCCTTCTCCTGTCGGGATTCACGATTGATGACGACCCTTCGAAAATCACTCACAAAAAAAACATAAAAACCGCGGCAATAAAAATATCACCCGCGGCCAATAAAACAAATCAAAAAAACCTGATCGGCTGGTCCTCCCTGTCCCATCACGTCATGGGAACAAGCGGCATATGCAAAACCACTCCGTCATCGCACAATATTCAATATACAAACCTCAAATTTGACGCATGGTCCAAAGGGACCTTCTTCTAATTCATCCTTCTTTGTACATCGTCTTTCGCCGTCACTGATCAAGGCTCTTCACCCGGACCGGATAGAAGCGGGTTGCTTCTCCCGCCATGAGGGCTGAATACCGAATGAAGGTGGCGGTGCCGCACCATGATGTTTGCACGGACAAATTTCTGTCAGCGGAATAGTGAAATTTTAAATAAGGACTTAGCATGATGAAAATTAACATATGGAATATTATTAACAATCCGAGGAATATTTATTATATAATTGGCATCTATATTCTGGCCGCTATAATTTTTTCTTTCATCTATTGGTTTCTGCTCCCGCAATTCGAAGGAGCGCCCTCTCTGAAGCATAATGCCTGCGTTCAATCGGCGCTGCCGGTGACCGATTATTTTGGTTCTTTCTATTTCAGCATAACATCACAAACCACGGTCGGATACGGCGACATCATCCCGGCGACCTACGGGGCGCGGATCGTCAGCGGGGCCCAGGCTTTTTTCGGCTATTTTTATCTTGCCTTCAGCATTTCAATCTTTACATGCAAAGCCCTTGTCAAATCCACGACGTTTAAATCGTTTTTTCTTGAGCATGGAAAGGATATCGTGATGCATTAAAAATCAAAACGGGAACAACTACATCATATGAAAACACATACGATGATACACTATTTCACACTTGCCATCCTGCTGCTGCCGGCTGTTCTACAGGCCGCGGAACAGGGAGATAGCAACAGCAGCGTGATAAACGGCGTCGGCATCGCCATCCTTGCCGCAACGGTCATGGCCTATATCGGCCATCGCCTCAAGCAGCCGCTCCTCCTCGCATACCTGGCGGCGGGAATCATCATTGGGCCCGGCATAGGGTTCGGGCTGATACAGAATGCCCATGACATAGAGACAATATCGCATTTCGGCCTCATACTGCTCCTCTTCCTGATAGGCCTTGAAATCGACATCAAGAAACTGAAGGAATCAGGCGCGTCGCTGATCATAAGCGGACTCTCTCAGTTCCCCATCTCGCTGCTTATAGGTCTCGGATTTTTCCTGCTCATGGGGTACGCCCTGAACGGAAAATATGACCTGCTGTACCTTGCCGCGTGCTGCAGCTTGAGCAGCACGGCCATCGTCGTCAAGCTCCTGTACGGGAAATTCGAGCTCGATACTCTGGCCGGCAGGCTCACCCTGGGAATCCTGGTGTTCCAGGACATCTGGGCGATCCTGCTGCTGGGCATACAGCCCAACCTGGCCAATCCCGATGTGCTGCAGATCCTGCTTTCCTTCGGCAAAGGTTTTCTCCTCGTGGCCGTGAGCTTGCTCATAAGCAAGTACATCCTGCCGAAAATCTTTAAATCCGTGGCCAAGGTGCCGGAGCTCGTCCTCATATCGTCCCTGGGATGGTGCTTCCTGGTATGCGGCGCCGCTTCATTCCTGAATCTTTCCCTCGAAATGGGAGCGCTCATAGCCGGGATAGCCATATCGACGTTCCCCTACAACCTCGATGTCATCGCCAAGGTCGTCAACATCAGGGATTTCTTCGTCACTCTCTTTTTTGTCTCCCTCGGGATGCAAATACCGAATCCCCTGGCCGACATGTCCATCATGGCCGCTGCCGCCGCAATCTCGGCCTTTCTCATCCTCTCCCGTTTCGTGGCGATATTCCCGGTGCTGTACGCCCTCGGGAATGGCCTGCGGGTAAGCCTCCTGACGCCGATCAACCTTTCGCAGATCAGCGAATTTTCCCTCGTCATCGCTGCACTCGGCGTTTCGGCAGGCCATATTTCGCGGGACACCATGTCGATCATAATCTTTGTGTTCGTTATCACGTCGATCGTATCGACATACATGATCAAGTACAATGACGCGATCCAGAAAGGCGTGGCCCTGGTCCTGAAAAAAATCGGGTTCAGGGAAATCAAGACGCAGGTCCAGGAGGGGGAATCGGAACAGAGCAAGGAAATAGCCATCCTGGGGTTCTACCGCACCGCCAGCTCGCTCCTTCATGAAATAATCGACCGGGGCGGCGACGATAGGGGCGAAGCCCTCAAGGATAAGATAATAGTCGTGGATTTCAATCCGGAGATCCACGAATCCCTCCAGAGCATGGGGATCAAGGTCGTTTACGGCGACATCAGCCATCCCGACACGCTCCACCATGCCGGCATCCACGACGCGAAAATCGTGATTTCAACGATACCGGACACGATTCTGGTCGGCACCGACAACCTTCGGATCATACGGCACATCAAGGAGATCTCACCCCACGCAAAAATAATCGTTACCGCTGAAAGCATAGAGCGGGCGCTGAAAATGTACGCGGAAGGCGCGGATTACGTTTTTGTGCCGAGAGTATTGTCAGCCGGGAACATCATCCAGATGGTATCGCTAATGCTCAGCGGGAAAGAGAAAGAAATGCGGGATATCATCAGCAGCGAGGTTGAATCCCTCCGGGGCAGAAACGAGGTTATACGTTAAGGCAGCGGCAATGGGGCGCCGTTCAAAAATGCGGCGCCATGACTCCCGGATCCCAGGACCGGGAGTTTTTTCCTCTCACTGCAAAACGATCGTCTTGAATCCAGCCGGCTCGTCGGGAAATATGGCAAAGGTCCCCTTTGCCTTTCCTTTTTTAACATCGGGGTTTTTAGTGTATTGGAGCACGGGCACCTTGTAGTTCCCCGAATCGATGGTGACCGTGAAGGGGCCCGGTATTTTAGGCCGGCCTTTTTCGCTGAAGGTTATCTCGATGGTATTTTCGCCTTTCTTGAGGCAGAAAAGCTCCTTCATTTTCTTCTGCATTTCGGGGGAGAGTGTTTTAATTTGCGGGTCGTCCGCAAGAAACAGCCTGACCGATTGGGATTTCCCCCCTGTTATACGGCCTATATGAACGCCGTTGATAGTGACGGAAACATTCCGATCATAGCCCATGACATTGAGTGACGCGTCGAATTCCTTTGCCATGCACACCTTCGGGCAGGACAATAGCATTGCCGCTCCCATTAAGGCAATGATTACGCCGTAGAGTACCGCGTTAAAATATCTTTTCATCGATATATTCCTCCATTCAATTGCTCATTATTTTTTTAAAAGAATTTTTTCCTCAGCGGCTTCAACAGATGCTCCAGCCCGTTGAGCTTGATCTCGTAGAGCGTGGCCAGGAGCATCCCCAGCTCGCCCCGGGGAAACCCTTTCTGCTGAAACCAGGTCACGTAAGGCTCCGGCAGGTCGCAGAGTATACAATCCTTGTACTTGCCGAAGGGCATCCGCATCGTCACCAGCTTTAACAGGACCTCTGGATTCATAAATACGTTATCCGTGTTTTCCAATGTATCGCGTCCCCCCGCCAATAATTATCGCAACCCCGCAAGAACAGTCAATGCAAAGGTGTTGCCGGTTTTCTCTCTTTTTATAATCTTATATTTCTCCATCTTCTGGCACAGCTTGTTTATCACGGTATTGTCTATTTTGAACTCGTCCCTCAGCTCATCCTGGGGAAAGCCGGGATTCTTTTCCAGGAACTTCCGTATCTGCATTCCGGCTTCGAGCACCTCGATCATGTTATCGACGGCATTTTTATAATACGACAGATCGTTGTAGTAGCTCACTATATCGTTAAGGCTGTTCAGCTGGGCCGCGAGACCGGTAAAGGCGCAGTAATCGCCGTAATCCTCGATGCATGGTATCGCAATATCCAGCTCACGCTGCCCCTCAATATCAGAATTAGGATTCAGATCGGGATATCGCTTTTTCAGGAGCCGCAGCGCCGCGTCCTGCCACTTTTCATTCTCCTTCATCGCCTTGACCGCTTCGGACATCATTGTTTCAAACACTTCGGAAAGCGTATGGTCCAGGATGACGGCCTCCAGGCAGCAGAGGCAGGTATTGGCGCATTTGATAATATCATCACGAATGCCCGCTTCTATGGCTTTCTTTAAAAGGGGCACGGTATTGTTATAGAGCTCCACCTTCCCGGTATGGCTAAGGGTGGGTAAGGATTTTTTTATGGCTTCAATGATCTTCGGCATTTCATCCATGGAGTGTATCCCTTTGCAGTAGTAATTGCGTTATCATACAACCCAAAAGATAAAATGTCAAATGCTATCTTGTTATGCACCGATATAGAAAAGCCCTGTTTGCGCCAGGGCTTTACTTCTTATGGTCCGGCTCATTTGCCGGGTTATGCTCGTTGATGTTATCCGGCGATCAGGAGAAAATATACCAGCACCAGCACGCCCAGGACGATCCGGTAATAGCCGAAGGGCTTGAAGTCCCTGGTCGAAATGTACTTCATCAGTCCCGCTATGACGGCCAGGGCCACGATGAAGGAAACGACAAAGCCCACGGCCAGGACCAGCCATTCCTGGCCGGTCAGCATCCGGTCCGCCTTCAGCAGGGAATAAGCCGATGCCGCGGTCATCGTCGGTATGGCGAGGAAGAATGAGAATTCGGCCGCCACGACCCTGGACGTGCCCAGGAACATAGCGCCGATGATGGTGGCCGCCGAACGCGAGGTCCCCGGCACCATGGCCAGGCACTGTATGAGGCCCACCAGGAATGCCGTTTTGTAGCCGAGTTTATTCACCGAGGTTATGGTCGCTTCCCGCTTCCGTCCCTCCAGGTAGATGAGCAGAATGCCGCCGACGATCAGCGCCACGGCCACCGTGATGGGATTGAAAAGGTATTTCTTTATGGCGCCGGCGAAAACCGCGCCCAGGACCAGGGCCGGGATGACGCCGACGATGGTCTTCATCCAGAGGTCGATGATCTCGCTCCGCTTCTCCGGGGTCAGGTGGCTTCCGAAGGGAACCAGCCTCTTCCAGAAATAGACCACCACCGAGAGGATCGCCCCCAGCTGGATGACCACGTCGAATACCTTGGCAAAGGGCCCGGTAAAGTCGATGAACCTATTAATAATGATCAGGTGCCCCGTTGAGGATATGGGCAAGAATTCAGTGATCCCCTCCACGATGCCGAGTATGATTGATTTTACTATTTCGTTCATTGTTATCAATCCTGATATGTACTGTATTACCGTTCTGCATGCACAAGGAATCACCATTAGGATGAGACGCGGGAAAATAATCAAATATAATCCATGGCGCAGGGAATATTTTGCAGAATGATGATCCCCTCATTCAAGACGGAGCAATGCAACCTCCCAGAGACCCAGGCTCTTGTCCCCGTAGGTGCCCTCCCCCTCGGTGCATTTTTCGTTGATAAGCCAAATGGGTTCCGGGAAATTGAATGGCGGTTTCTCCAGGTTGATGATGCGCCAGTCCCCGGTGAGGATATCCTCGTTGGCATCGCACTCGGGGAAGGTCGTGGTGAGGAGATACTTTATAGAAGATTTTCTGATATTGGCCAGGGATTTCATGATGTCGTCGAAGGAAAGGTGCACGAAGCAATCCCTGCAGAAGAGGAGATCGGCCGCTGGCAGGGGGTCCCGTATGAGATCCAGGACCAGGAATGTTCTCCTGGCATCCCCGAACTTCCCTCTGTTCTTTTCTATAAGCTCCCCGACGATGTCACCGCCGATATAGGAGTCCACCGGCAGATCCAGGGCGCTCATCCAGCCGAAATCGCCGCAGGGAAGGTCAAGGAGAACGCGGACATCGAATTCCTTCACGATAGCAATCAGCTCTTTTCCGATTTCCGCCGTTTGACGCGGATCCGATCCCTCGCCGGATACGGAATCCTTTCCAGCCCAGTGGTTGGCGCGGTAGATATATTCAAAGGCTTCCGCCGCCGAATACCGTTCTCCCCGTTCGGCCTTTTTTCTGAAATGATTTACATCGAAGGGGACCGGATATCTCTTTTTGGCCATGGCGCGTCTTTTTACCCGATGATCTTCTCGATCTCCGCAACCAGCGCCGCCACCGCGTCGCGGTAATCAACCACCCTCACCTTGACGCCCTTCGCGAAGAGGAGGAGCCTCCCGTCGCGGATGCCGGCGAGGCCCGCGTCGGCGTCCTTCGCCTCGCCGGGGCCGTTCACCTCGCACCCCATGACAGCCACGTGGAGGGCACGCCCCTTCTCCATCATGGTCTTCTCGAATCGCGCGGTCACCGCCGCGTCGACTTCCTTTGCGAGCGCCAGGATGTCGAGGGAGGGATCGGTGCGGCCGCAGGTGGGGCACGCCACGATGCGCACCCAGGCCCGCCGCTCTCCCGCCGACTCGAGGATCTTCCGGGCCACGATGATTTCCTCCGCAGGATCGCCGGTCATCGACACCCTGATGGTGTCGCCGATCCCCTCCATGAGGAGATGGCCAATGGCCACGGAGCTCTGCACCACGCAGGAGAGGCCGTATCCGGCCTCGGTAAGCCCCACGTGGACCGGGTAGTCCCGCGTCGACGCGAAGAGCTCGTTGGCCGCCACGGTCTGCCCTATGTCCGACGACTTGATGGACACCACGATGTCGGAGAAGTTGTTCTCCTCCAGGATCGCCACGTGCTCCATGGCGGAGGCCGTCAGGCTCTCCGGCGTAACCTCCGGGAATTTTCGCCGGTCCACGGAGCCGCTGTTCACGCCGATGCGGATAGGAACGCCGCGGTCCCGCGCCGCCGCCACCACCTCGCGCACACCCGACTGATTGCCGATGTTGCCCGGGTTGATGCGCACCTTGTGGACCCCGGCGTCGATCGCGGCCAGGGCGATGCGGTGGTCGAAATGGATGTCGGCGCTGATGGGGACCGTCACGGCCGGGAGGAGCTTCTTCAATAACTCCGCGGCCTCCGCGCTCCGCAGGGCCACGCGGACGAGCTCCGCCCCTGCCGCTTCCAGGGCCCGCACCTGGGCGATCGCCTCGTCGATCCGCTCTATGGGGACGTTGGCCATGGTCTGTATTGACACCGGCGCCCCGCCGCCTATGGCGAGGGAGCCGGCCCTGACCTGCCTTGTTTTGTTTCTCCGGCGCATCATCGGCCGCATGATAGAACCCCCGGAAAAAAATTGACAAGAACTTTTTAACCGGACACGCCCAATTAATCATTTGACGAAAAGCAACAGTCCAGGACCATGAACAGGAAATACTATCATCGCTATATTCTTTGAAACAAAAAACGTCTGCCGATGTCAACTAGACATATATAACCGCGAGGTATCTTCATGGATGTTCTTACGAACAATATAATTGTTAAGGGCGGATGGGTCATGATCCCCATCATCCTGGGCTCCATCGTTGCACTGGGCCTGACCGTTGAGCGGGGCATGCTCCTCTGGAAAATCCGTCTTGACGTGAAGAGATTCACCGACAATATCTTTTCCCTCCTCGAGCGGGGCCACACCGACCTTGCCATTGAGGAGTGCGCGAAGACCGAGCATCCCATCGGGAGGGTCCTCGGCGTGGGACTGGCCCACCGCGGGGAGGACCCGGTCGAGATCGAGCGTTTCATGGAGCATACCGGCAACGAGGAGGTGGCGCACCTTGAAAAGAACATGCACCTGTTCCTGGTCATCGTCGGCGTGGAGCCGATGATGGGGTTCCTCGGCACCATTATCGGACTGATCGGCGCCTTCATGGCATGGGAAGTGGCCGGCGCCTCCGTTACCGTGGAAAAGCTCGCCGGCGGCATCTACCAGGCGATGATCACCACTGCCGGCGGCCTTAGCGTGGCCATACCCTATTATATCATCTACAGCATATACATCAACAGGATAAATACCATCGCCCGGGAGATGAACCATTACGGCGAAAAACTGGTGCACATATTAAAGAACATCTCTTCACGGAAGAAAAAATGAAGATAAAGACCAACAGCAAGCAGTTCCTGACCCTGGAATCGGTTGCCATGACCGACATCGTCATGAACATGTTCATTTTCTTTTTCATCACCTTCAGCCTCCTTTACACTTTCAATCCCCAGCAGGAATCGAAGATCAAGGTTAACCTGCCCAAAGGGATGACCATCACGAAGGTTAAAGGCGAAAATCCGCTGGTGGTGTCCGTGACCGCGAAAAACGAGATCTATGTCGCCAACAACAAGGTGACGGAGCAGATGCTTCACAAGGAGCTTGCCAAGTATTCCACGGACGCCAAGAAGAACGGCGTTATCGTCAAGGCAGACAAGCGCGCGTCGGTGGATTTTTTCGTCAAGGTCCTGGACGCGGCCAAGCAGGCCGGCCTGAACAAGGTGAGCATATCCATAGAGCTCCAGAAAAAAGACTGATCCCGGGTCGTATATTCACTTTTTTTACGCACAATAGTATTGACAGATTTATAGCCTTTCAATAAATTTACATTAGTTACACACGGGGCTGTAGCTCAGTTTGGGAGAGCGCTAGAATCGCACTCTAGAGGCCGAGGGTTCGATCCCCTTCAGCTCCACAGGAAAGGGCCTTTCCGCCGGGAAACGGCCCTTTTTTAATGACAGGCAGAAAAAACATCCAGGATATAACCTCAGCTGGAAAAGATGCTTTTCAGCAGCATGCGAAAACCCTCATCAGAGTGATGGTGCTTGAGCTGCAGCAATCCTATGTATAGCGAATAGTCGCGGTAGGACCTGGTCCGCGCAGCATCCTCATCCATGCCGGACGCGGCATGGAGCCCCCGTATATGCTCAAGCCTCTGGCGGTCCAGGCGGTCCTGGAAACGCTTCACCATCGGATCATAGAGCGCCCATGCGCGGATGGCCAGCTCCAGGCCTCCCGATAGCTGGAAGGTCAGTTTCGTAAGCATTTTCAGGCCGGTGCGCGGGCTGGCGCCGCCGCCGGTGACATCCAGGACCTCCAGCGTCGATATTCTCTCATAATACTCGAGGAGACTTTTAATGTACGCTTCGCGGCTGCTGAAATGATGATAGAACGACCCCTTGGTTTTCCCCGTGCGCAGGGTCAGGCTATCTATTGAAAGCATCGAGGGCCCCTTCGTTTCCAGTATCTTCAATCCTTCATCGAGCCATATCATTTTCGCGTCTTTTTTACTTGACAAGATAACGCCTCCATACCATACGGTATGGTATGTTATAAGTAAAGCGCCGCCGCTCGTCAAGCGCTTTTTAACCGGAGGGATTATGGATAAACGGAACGAACCGAACACCCACGAACAGCTCGACAGGATGTTCAGCCCGAAGAGCATCGCCGTTGTCGGCGTCGCGTCGGGGGGATTCAGCTTCGGCAGGATGATCCTCCGCTCCCATCTTGTCATCGGATACGAGGGAACGCTCTATCCCGTGAACAAGCGCGGTATCGTTACGGAAGGCCTGAACAGCTACCCCACGATAGAGGATATCCCCGGGACCATCGATTTCGCCATTATCGCCGTCCCGGCCCGGGACGTTCCCGCGGCGGTGGAATCGTGCCGCAGGAAAGGGGCCGCCGGCGTGGAGATCCTCTCCTCCGGTTTCAAGGAGATCGGCACCCCCGAAGGAGCCGCCCTCGAGGAAGAGCTGCGGGCCATCGCGGCCCGGGGCATCAGGGTCCTCGGGCCCAACTGCTTCGGCATCTACTGCCCGAAATCTGGGCAGACCCTCATGCCCGGTCCGAACCTCTCGCGGGAGCCCGGCGGCGTCGCCTTCCTTTCACAGAGCGGGGGCCATGCGGTGGACTTAAGTCTCATGGGCACGTGGCGGGGCGTACGGTTTTCAAAGGTCGTCAGCTTCGGAAATGGCTGCGACCTCAGGGAGACCGAGATGCTGCGCTACCTCACGGGGGACGCTGATACAAAAGTGATCGGCCTCTACCTCGAGGGAGTGGACGACGGCCCCGGGTTTCTCTCGGCCCTGGAGGCGGCGGGCAGGGAGAAGCCGGTCCTGGTCATCAAGGGCGGACTCTCCGATTCCGGGAGCCGCGCCGCCGCGAGCCATACCGCATCCATGGGCGGCAAAAAAAATATATGGGAAGCGGCCCTCAGGCAATGCAACGCCCTCCAGGTAGAAAGTATAGAAGAGATGGCCGACGCCTCCCTCGCCTTTTCCATGGTCCCCGCCCGTTCCTATCACGGCTGCACCATCGTGGGCGGCGGCGGCGCCCTCGGCATAGCGGCTGCCGACGCGGCCGAGTTCTACGGCCTGATCATTCCCCCGCTCCGCGAAGACCTGAAGGCGTCGATCCTGGAACTGCTCCCGAAGCCGGGATCGAGCGCCGCCAACCCGATCGATGTTGCCAATCCCTTCGTGCCGCCGAAGGATATCAGGGAGATCCTGCTCCACGCGTCGAAGGATGAGAATATCGACATCCATATCCTGGTGCTCCTCATCTATCACTTCAAGGCCCAGAAGGACGTCATGGGCGTGAAAAATATCAAGGATTTCGTCCCGGCCGCGGAGCTGGCCGGGGTGTGCCGCGAAGTGAGGGAAATCACTGGCAAGCCCGTGGTGCTGGTGATGCCGAACTACCGGCAGGAAGTGGACGCGTTGGACCTCGAAGAAATAGCCCGCGAGACCAGAAGCGTGTTTCTCGATGCGGGCATTCCCGTGTATGACGACGTGAAGAACGCCCTGCGCGCCATAGCGTCTGTTTCAAAGTATCACCGGCGCAAAACCGTCATAGCGGAACCATCGCCGGGGAACCATGCGGAAAACATTGGAACCGAGTCAGAAACACCCATGGCTGCTGGATGTCATGAAATAATTAAGGAAGCAATGCGAAGGGGCGACAGGGCCCTCAATGAATACGAATCAAAGCGTATCCTCGGGTCCTATTCGATCCCGATAACCGGGGAAAAAGTGGCGCGCAGTCTCGATGAAGCGCTCTCCATCGCACGGGGGATCGGGTACCCGGTGGCGCTGAAGGGGTCCTCGCGCACCATCACGCACAAGACCGAGCGCGGGCTGATCGAGCTGGGAATCGACGGCGACGATGCCCTCAGAAAAGCCCATCAGGCCATTGAAGAGCGCGGCCAGGGGCACCTTGATGGTGTGCTTGTGCAGCGGATGATCAATGGCGACCGCGAGTTCGCGGCAGGCCTTATCCGCGACCCGCAGTTCGGCCCCTGCGTGATGTTCGGCCTCGGCGGCATCTACACCGAGGTCCTGAGGGACGTTTCCTTTCGCATCGCCCCGCTGAAGACGCGGGACGCCCTTGACATGATGGACGAGATCAGGGGCGGAAAGCTCCTGGACGCTTTCAGGGGCAAAGCGGCGGTAAACAGGGAAGTCATGGCGCGGATCCTCGTAAGCCTCGGAAGGATCGGCCTCGAGAATGATGAGATCGCCGAGATCGACATCAATCCGCTCCTCATCAGCGAGGGCATGCCCGTTGCGGTGGACGCGCTGGTGATACTGAAGTAGCATGCACCGGATTGGATTCCAGCCGGTCCAGAGCAAAATCGGCTGTCCCCTATCATCACTCCCGCCACCCGGAATTATACAGCCACACTGACGTTTGTCACATCCATAATCAAGGGGATTGATAGAAATAAATCATGGCTTTGTAGAATGATGAAAGCCGATCAACAGCGGAATAACCCTCGATAAGGAGGCGGCCCATCCCACCTACTCCGCAGCCGGGGCCTTCTCCGTCATGGTATAATTATCGCCCACCCTGAACAGTATGGCGACATTGAGCTGCCCCCCGAACCTGAAGCCCTTGTCCTTCAGGCCTTTCTTACTGACGGGCCTCGACTTTTCATCCCCGTACGGCATTATTGCGGGAAAAGGCATCGTTCCCGGAGGTGTCATCGTCGTTGTCGTATAGCTGATCGAGTACTTTTTATAGGAGGAACACCTATAGGCGTATTCCGCGCGGCCGCTTGCCGTAAACGAGAGAGTG
This sequence comes from Spirochaetota bacterium, assembly GCA_017999915.1. Lineage (NCBI taxonomy): Bacteria > Pseudomonadati > Spirochaetota > Spirochaetota bacterium. The sequence goes on along the minus strand of JAGNKX010000013.1, from coordinate 146,845 downwards.
ACCAGGTCGCCCGGGTTGATGTTCAACCCCAGGATGAGGCCAAGGCCGCCCCGAATGCCCCAAAGCCTTTTCACGTTAAAAGTCTTGTCTATCATTCCCGAAACAGACAGTTCCGGCCCCAGCCAGAGCCGCACGATCTGCGTCCTGAGGACGCCGAAACCGAAGGCGTGGGACATTTTGATCGAAAGGGGCTTTATCTGCTGCTTTGACTTGTAAAACAGTGACCGGGTCTGATCCATGGTCAACGTTGTAGGCCCGGAATTCATGGTCATCAGCCGGAACGTATATGGCACGGGCTTATCAATATACTGGAACCCGTTCTCCTGGTCGCAGCCGAGGGTAAAACGGTAGTTGAAGAGCTTGTCCCTGGCAACGGCGGTGTCCACGACGAGGCCGCCGCCGGCGCTCCATTCATGACCGGACTTTTTCTCCCAGAACTGACGTCCCAGTGAGGCGCCTCCGTAGAATCCGACCCCGGTGGCCAGGAGGGGCGTTGCAGCGGCGGCAACAAGAGCGGCGGCAACTAAGGCCGGAAGAATAATCGCGCGAAAACGGATGAAGTATTGTACCATAATATCCCCCAGAAGATACGCATGGCGCTTAATATCAAGAAGGCAGCGCAACAAAGACTTTTGGTTGTTTATCCAACATAAATGATACCTGTTCAGCCGCGTCAAGATTTTTCTTTCTTCGACCCTCGTCGAGAGGAGGCGAGACAGGCAAAGTCGAGGCAATAATATACTTGACGGGCCGCCGCCGGAACGGTACACTCTTTCCGCCATGCCTTTCTTTTCGGTTATTATCCCGGTATACAACCGATTCAGGCCCGTCCGCGAGGCCATTGAATCGGTCCTTGGCCAGGCCTTCGCCGATTTCGAGCTCATCGTCGTCGACGACGGGTCCACGGACGGGACGCCCGCCATTGCCGACGAATACAGCGACCGCATCGCCTACGCGCGCCGGGAGCACCGCGGCGTGAGCGCGGCGCGCAACGCCGGCGTGGCGATGTCCTCGGGCCCCTGGCTGGCCTTTCTCGATTCGGACGACCGGTGGCTCCCGGATAAGCTTGCGCGCCAGGCGGCCTACATCGGCAGCAAACCCGCGGTGACGATCCACCAGACCGACGAGCAATGGATCCGCTGGGGGCGCCCGGTGAACCCGCGCCTCCGGCACCTGAAGCGCGAGGGGGACATCTTCGCCGATTCCCTCGGCCTCTGCCTCATCAGCCCCTCCGCCACGGTCCTGTCGCGGCGCTGCTTCGAGCGGTACGGGCCCTTCGACGAGGACCTGCCCGCCTGCGAAGACTACGACCTCTGGCTCAGGGTGACCGCCCGCGAATGGGTCGGGTTCATCCCCGAGAAGCTTGTTGTCCGCCACGGCGGCCACGAGGACCAGCTCTCCGGCCGCTACCCGGCCATGGACCGATTCAGGGTCTACTCGATCGCGAAGCTCCTAGCCTGCGGCGGCCCCCTCACGGAGGAGCAGCGGCGCCATGCGACTGCCGCGGCCCTGGAGAAGACGCGGATCCTCATGGAGGGCGCCATTAAAAGGGAGAGAAGTGCCTTCGCCGAAAATCTCCGGTTCCTCGCGGCAAAGATAGACAAGGGGACCGTCTCGGCCGCCGACGCCCTGTTCCTCCTGGAAGAGAACGACAGGCCCAGTTAAAATTAAACTTGATAATTCTTCCTTATGCCGTATAATAGGGATATACATGCCATTAATGAACATATCCTCATCCGGATATCAACATTGGCCGGAGGCTTTATACGGTTCCGGCCGGATTACTCTGTGGAGGGGCTTATGGCAAAGATAAAAAACCGCAGGCGCGGACCCGACACCATGGTCAGGATGATCACCATTTCCAGCGTTGTCTCGTGGATCGTGATCTTCGTTGCCTTCATCATCTATCAGATGGTACATCCGTCGGGCGGCAGTTATAATACGGTAAGGAAGACCATGATCGACTTCAGCGCCGGGGTCATCGTGGCGAAGGCGCTGCTGTTCCTGAACTTCCTGCTCTGCGTCTGGGGCATGATAATGAACTCGATGAGGAACAAGAGAAAGTCGGACAAATTCCGCCTTTCCCTTGTCATATCGGCTTTCATTTCCCTGGCTGGATTTATCGTGATGATGATCTTCCTGTAGCCCGGGCCGCTCCGGGGGGCGCGCTACAGGCCGCGAAGGCCGTAGCAGAACACGTTATCGGACCCGCGCAGGAAAAGCAGGTTGTCCCTCACGGCGGCGTCCAGAAACGCCTCGGCCGGATATTCCCGCGAAAACAGCACGGTGCCGTCCTCGCGGAACAGGAGGATTTTCGAGGCGCCGCTCTGCATCGTGTAGGACGCCGCGTACAGGCCGTTGTCGAAGCTGACCGATGAATGGCCGGGCCGCTTGGGCGGGACGGCTATGTTCATCTTTACGCTTCCCGACGGCGAGACGCGCAGAATCCTGTCGACGTCGATGACCGCGCAGGAGCCGTCGCCCCTCACATGGAGAGACGTCCTCACCGCGTGGGCATGGGCCAGCTCCGTCTCGCCGTTATGGCCCGATTCGATCTCGACGACGCGCAGGAAATCCTTCCCGCTGTCACCGTAATGGACGGCGCCGTAGGAGCCCCCTGCGGCGACCGCGAGGCCCTTCACCACCGTCATCTTCGGCGTCATGCCGTAATGGATCACCTTCCCCTTCTGATCCACGAAGTAATAGGACCCGTCGAGAAATCCGACAGCGCCGTAATCGCCGCGGTCAGAGAAGGCGACGGCAGTGCAGGTCCTGCCGGATATGCGGATGCCCGCGAGATTGCCGTTGTAATCCACCATCCTGATGCCCGACTGGTCGCCGTTCATCAGGATGATGACCTTGCCGCCATGGGACAGGTATGGATATTCCATCGAATCGAGCTTCCAGAACCGGTCGCCCTTCGCGTTGAAGAACTCGATGGCGTGGCCGACCTTCTGGTACTTGACATAGAAACGGCCGTCGCCGCTGAAGGCGCTGAGGCCGTCGGTCACGGAGCCGGAAACGGAAACCTCGCCGTTACTCTTGAGAAGGAAATAATCCTGTTCATTGGCCTTGACGAAGAAAAGGGGCTTCGAGCCTTTCAACGGCGATTTCTCCACGGCGCCGAGGTTCTTGACGGCTCCCCACCAGGCGGGGCCGATCTCGACGGCCGGGGCCGGGGAAAAGAGAAAGAGCGCCCCGAGGGCGCCGGCGATCAATCCTGGTAAAAAGTACCACATAACTCAATCCTGGAGGAAGCTTTTCAGCCGCTGGCTGCGGGACGGATGGCGGAGGCGGCGTATCGCCTTTTTTTCGATCTGCCTGATGCGCTCCTTGGAGAGCTTGAACTCGTCGCCGATCTGCTGGAGCGACATCGGCTCGTACCCGTCAAGGCCGAAGCGCATCTTGATGATCTGCCGCTCAGATTCGGTGAGGGTCCTGAGGACGTCATCCAGGGCCGACGAGAGGGACTCGTCCAGCACCTTCTTGTCGGGCGAGTCCACCCGCTGGTCCACGATCATGCTGAGGATGGTGGTGTCCTCGGAATCGCCGTAGGACGAATCGAGGGATATGTAATCCTGCGTGATGTTGCGCAGGTGATTGATCTCGTCGTCGTCCATGTCGAGGTCCTCGGCGATCTCCCCGGGGCTCGGCTCCCTGCCGAGCTTGCTCTCGAGCTTCTTATGGACCTTTTCGATCTTCTGGATATCGGCGGTGCGGTTCAGGGGAAGCCTGATCAGTGAAGCCTTCTGGGATATGGCCAGGATGATGGCCTGCCGGATCCACCACACCGCGTAGGAAATGAAATGGAAGCCCCGGTCCGGGTCGAATTTCTCGGCTGCCTTGATGAGCCCCATGTTCCCTTCATTGATAAGGTCGAGGAGAGATATGCCGCTGGTCTGGTATTTCTTGGCGATGGACACGACGAAGCGGAGGTTCGCCTTGATGAGGCGGTTCTTCGCGTTCTCGTCGCCGTCGCGGGCCGCGCGGGCGAGGCGGTCCTCATCCTCGCGGGAGAGGAGCGGTATCTTGTTGATCTGATCGAGGTACCACGAAATCGAGGAATCCGAATAGCCGGCGCTGTCCTTTTTCTTGACGCTGGTCGTCACCTTGCGTATGTCGATATCGAGGTCGATCTCATCGGTAAGATCGAGATCGGCATTTTCCTCGATGGCGTCCACGGCGTCCGCATTCTGCACCTCATGAGACAGCTCATCCTGCTTCTTGTCGGCTTCGTGTCCTTTTTTAGTTTGCTTTTTCATATTTCCGTGTTCAAATAATACAATCAAGCCTTGTTCAACCACAGGCAGTTACAGCAGGTGTTTCAACCGCAGCGTGCATCTCTTCGCCGCTCAGGCGGAACGGCTGACGATGAATGACAGGCTGTCTCGCCCCGCAGCCGAAGCCGCCGGAAAAACAGCCTGTGCAATTACCCTATTATGGAAAGCGCCGTTTCGGCGCGATCTGTTATTTTTTCGGCTTCGGCACCTTCAGTATCCAGCCTGGATATATCAGGTTCGGGTTGTTTATCTGATCCTTGTTATACTCGTAAATTACTTTCCATTTCCTGGGGTTCTTGTAGAACTTCCGGGCCACGTACCAGAGGCAATCCTTGTAGTTCTTGCGCCAGACAACCTTGTACTCCCAGTAGTCCTTTTCATCGAACTGCTGCTGTTGCTGCCGGCCCACATCGGCTCCCTCGGCGATCTCGGATCCCTCGGTCTTTTTGGACATGACCAGCATGGCCAGCCGCATCGCCTCTTCGGACGCGGCGATCGAGTCCTTGTACTTGGTATCGGCCAGCTTCGATTTGGCGTTATCCAGGGACTCCCTGGCGGCGCTCATTTCAGCTTTTTTCTGGGCGGCGAATTTTGATTTCTCCGCCTGCCCCACCAGCTTCTCCGCGGCGGAGAGCTTTTCCGCGGCGGTGTTTTTCAGGGCGATCAGCAGGGCTTCGTCTGCGTTCAGCTTCGCCACTTCAACGGCGGAAAAGCCTTTTTTCAGCTCCTGCGCGTCGTAGGCCTTTTCGGCCACATCGACATTCTCGTTGGCCAGGTTGAACTTGTCCGCCGCGTATTTCTTCGCGCCGTATTTCTCGGCCTCCTCAAGGGTGTGCTTCACTTCCACGATGGAGTCGCGAAGGACCTCTTTTTTGCCCAGGGCCGTATTGCGGGCGTTCTTCGCTTTCTCATCGGCCTTCACCGCCGAGTCATAGGCCTGCGCATACTGCCTGTTCTGGAACTGCTCGTTGGCCTGCTTGAGGGCCTCCTCGGCGTCGTGGTATTCGTCCGCCGCGAGACGCTCGGCGTAGGCCTCGCCTGCCTCGCCCAGGCTTTTCTCCGCTATGGCGATGGTGTCCTTTGCCAGGAGCGGCAGCGCCTTGTTATAGGCGGCCTGCGCCAGATTGGACGCTTCCTCGGCCGACTTCTTGGCCTCCTTGACGTCTTCCTTGACCGCCATGTCCTGGCTGTCATACATCTTCTTCTTGGCCGCGTCCATCTCCTCCGGGGCGTACTTGTCGGCCCTCACTTTCTGCGCCGTGTTGATATCTTTTTTCGCGTAGGACATTTCCCTGATCGGTATATTGGCGCGGCACGCGATACACATTGTCATGGACAACGCGGCGATGGCAATGATCGTAACATTACGTAACTGCTTCATAGTGACCTCGTCGAGTAAATTATAAATATTATCGAAAAATGATGTTATGCCGTTATTCCCGTCGACAATCCTGTCATCCGGCGAAGGAATTGACCGCATCGTCTTCAGAATCAAATATCTCAAAAAAAGACGTCAGCTTTGTCAGCTCGAAGACCTTCCGTACCGACGCGAAGACGTTGATTATTTTCAAGCCGCCCTGGTATTTTTTGAGATTTGAAAGGCTGGAAATGAGAGCGCCGATACCGGATGAATCTATGTAGGAAACCTTCTCCAGGTTGATGATGACGTTATATTTTCTTTCTTCGATGAGTTTATTTATGATATCTTTGATTTCAGGCGCGTTGTAAAGATCAATTTCGCCGGCTATATCGAGCACGACGACTTCTCCTTTTGATCTGGTTGAAATATCCATTATCCCCCAGCCCCCTCATTATGCCTTTATAATAAAAAAATATGCCTGCAACAATATAAATGCCTCTAATTTTTATGTCAAGATTATTTATTTTAATTAAAAACGGTCAAGTAGATTTTTGCACGTTTATTCGCAACTGTTCACTGATAATCACGAAATGTCTCCGTTCCCATACAGGGCTTCCCACTTGCGGTACACCTCCGTGAAAAAGCCGCCGGCTATGGCTTCCCGTATGTTATTCATGAAGGCATTCATGAAATAGAGGTTATGATAGGTGTTGTATATGAGGGCCGATATCTCGCCTGCCCTGAAGAGATGGCGCAGGTAGGCCCGCGAATAGGTGCGGCACACGTAACAGCCGCAGGCCGGATCGAGGGGTGACGGATCCGATTCGCACGCGGCCGATTTGATGTTCACCCTGCCGGTGGAGGTGAACAGCGTTCCGTTCCGGGCGATGCGGGTGGGCATGACCGAATCGAACATGTCGGTCCCGCAGCGGATGGCGTAAAGGATCTCCATGGGGCTCCCGACCCCCATCATGTAGCGGGGCCGGTCACGGGGCAGCAGGCCGACGGTGAGCTCGGTCATTTCACGGTAGAGATCCTTCGGCTCGCCCACGGAAAGCCCTCCCACGGCAAACCCGGGAACGGGCAGCTCCATCAGGCGTTCGGCGCACTCCCTTCTCAGGCCGCCGAATACGCTCCCCTGCACGATGGCGAAGAGGGACTGCCTCTCATGATCGAAGCGTTCGTGCCAGTACAGGTACGAGGCCCCGGCCCAGCGCACCGTCCGCTCCACCGCCTCCCGCGCCTCCTTTTCTGCCACGGGATAATGGGTGCACTGGTCCAGCACCATCATTATGTCGGAGCCGATCACCCTCTGCGCGTCCAGCACCGACTCCGGAGAAAAATAGTGGGGCGAGCCGTCCACGTGGGAGCGGAACTCAACGCCGTCGTCACGGACCTTGCAGAAATCGGAAAGGGAGAAGACCTGGAAGCCGCCGGAATCGGTGAGGATGGGCCGGTGGAAATTCATGAAGCCGTGAAGCCCCCCGGCGCCGCGCAGCACCTCCAGCCCGGGACGGAGGTAGAGATGATAGGTGTTCGACAGGATGATGTCGAAATCGAGCTCTTCCACGTCGCGGCCCGACAGGGCGCGCACCGCGCCCCGCGTTGCCACGGGCATGAACACCGGCGTGCGGATCGTTCCCCTGGAAGTGGTGATCTCGCCGGTGCGGGCGGCGGTGTCGTTATCGGAAGAGAGAACCCTGAATTGCATGGAGGCATTGAAGACAATTGTATGGATATGTCAAATGGAAATTGGGGCCCGATTGATTGCGTAATTATTTATACATCTGAAGGCGGGATCATGTGACCCCGCCTTCATACGCGCCCCCCCCCTTCATACGCGCAAAACCCCGCCTTCATAGGCCCACCCCCCCTCCAGGAGCTGATAGCAAAAAATCAATTGACACAAATATCTTTTTCATGAACCTGTAATACAACTGTTGATTAAAAATCCAATTATTAGCAATGCCTGCCTCCGCCGAAGGCGACGGGGCAACCGCAAATAATCGTTGAATTTTTGATAAATATACAGGAAAACACATAATTAATTTAACACACCAAGGACAACTCAAATGAAATTGCAACATGTTACCGGCCTCATCTGCTTTCTCCTCGTCTTATCCGCCGTATCGTGCAAGGCGAACCTCAGCTCCGACAACGCCAAGGTGAGCTACGGCATCGGCATGCAGTTCGCCAAGGACATGAAAAACCGCGGCATGGACCTCGACATGAAGGCCTTCAACCTGGCAGTCGAGGACGTTTTCAAGGGAACCAAGAGCAGGCTCACCGACGACGAGATACGGGCCGCCTTCCAGAAAATATCCGAAGAGATGATGAAGAAGCAGACGGAGCGCGCCGCCGACAATCTGAAAAAGGGTGAAGAATATTTAAAAAAGAACAAGGATAAAGCCGGCGTCAAGGTCACCAAGAGCGGCATCCAGTACAAGGTGATCAAGGAAGGGACCGGCGCGGCCCCCCTCGCCACGAGCATGGTAAAGGTTCACTACAAGGGCACCCTCATCGACGGCACGGAATTCGACAGCTCCTACAAGAGGAACCAGCCCGCCGAGTTCCAGCTGAACCAGGTGATCCCCGGCTGGACGGAAGGGCTTCAGCTCATGAAGGTCGGCTCCAAGTACGAGCTGACGATCCCGAGCAACCTGGCCTACGGCGAGCGGGACAACCAGTCGATCCCTGGAAATTCCGTGCTGATATTCGAAGTGGAGCTCCTTGAGGTAAAATAGCGATTGCGTTCATAACCGGTCATCGGCCGGCCCGGCAAGGATGCCGGCCGCGCAAAACGTATTCAGTGGAGGCGGTACCATGAAAGAATATTTTTCTGCGCTGTCAAAACACGGCGCCGGCGTTCAATCCCGCTCTTCGAGAAAAGATTTTCTCCGTGCCATTGCCGCGTTCATCGGCTCGATCCCGCTCATCAGCGGGATCGTTCTTCCTTACAGGGCCCTTGCCGCGGAGAAGTTAAAGCCCCGACCCAGGCGCCAGGTCAAAACCCTGTATGACCTGGCCGTTGTCAGTGGCGATAGCCCCGCGGCCATGGTCAGAAAAGCGGTAGAAACCCTGGGAGGCATCGACAGGTTCGTACACTCCGGCGACATCGTCGTGGTCAAGCCGAACATCGGCTGGGACCGGGAGCCGAAATACGCCGCCAACACGAACCCTGAGCTGCTGGCGGCGCTCATCAGGCTCTGCTATGCGGCCGGGGCCAAAAAGGTGAAGGTCTTCGACAACACCTGCAACGCAGCGGTCATGTGCTACGCCAACAGCGGCATCGCCGAGGCGGTCAAGAAGGCGGGCGGCCACATATCCCACATCAACAAGAACAAGTTCATGGCGGGGAGCTTCCCCGAAGGGAGCCCCATGAAGTCATGGCCCATATACCGCGACGCGGTGGAATGCGACTGCTTCATCAACGTGCCCATAGCCAAGCACCACGGCCTGGCGCGGCTCACCCTTTCCATGAAGAACCTGATGGGAGTCTGCGGCGGCAACCGCGGGGAGATACACCGTAACATCGACGAGAAGCTCGCCGACCTCACCGGCTTCATCAATCCCGACCTGACCGTCATCGACGCCTACCGGATCCTTCTGCGGAACGGGCCCTCCGGCGGCAACCTGAAGGACGTGAAGCTGGCAAAAACGGTCATCGCCGGCACGGACCCTGTCCTGGCCGACGCCTACGCGGCGACGCTTTTTGATATCGACCCGCAGGACATCGGCTACATTAAGATCGGCGAGGAAAAAAAGCTCGGAACACTGGATATCGCGAAAGCCGCCATCAAAAAACTTACGGTGTAAGGCAATGACGTCCGCGAGACTGATCCTGTTCCGCCGCCTTGCCCAGACGCTGTCGGTCCTTGTCCTTGCCTATATCCTGTGGAACACCCGGTATCCCCTGTCAGGGTACGTAAATCCGGAATTCTATTTCCTGATAGACCCCTACGCCATGATCATCACCTCCATAGCTGAACGGGTCCTCCTGCCGGGACTGGCCTATGCCTCTATACTCCTCATCATCACCCTTGTCCTGGGCCGGGGCTTCTGCGGATGGATATGTCCCCTGGGTGCGCTCCTCGATCTTCTTTCATATTTCAGGATGCTCATCCTGAGACTTTTTCGCCTGAAAGAGAAAGAGGCGGAGCCGATGCCCCTGCGTTACGGCAAATACCTGCTCCTCGGCGCGACAATCATCGCCGCCATTGGGGGCCTCCAGCTGGCCTGGTTTCTCGATCCCATAACGGTCTTCGCCCGCTCCTTTTCTTTCACCCTTCACCCTCTCATCAGCGGCTCCATCGACAGGGCCTTCACGTCGCTCCTTGGCGCTACCGGATACCCCGGCTGGCTTGAATCAATATACGATTATCTCAGGGAGGGGTTCCTGAGCCTGTCGACGCCGATCTTCAACCACGCGGGCTCCATCCTCGTTATCTTCCTCCTGATCCTGGCGCTTTCCCTTGTGAAGCGCCGCTTCTGGTGCCGTTACCTCTGTCCCCTGGGCGCCACCCTCGCCCTCCCTTCTCTCGGATCGTTATTGCGGCGCGACGCTACGCCCTGTGTAAAGAACTGCGGGGTCTGCGGAAATCTATGCCGGATGAACGCCATCAGGAAGGACAATTCCTATATAAAGGAAGAATGCGTTCTCTGCCTCGACTGCGTCGCCCGCTGCCCGACCGAAAAGGCGACCTTCACGTTCAGGAGACAGAGGCCCGTGACAAGGGCGAGCAAGGCAGGGGGGGCGATCATGACCCGCGGCAGTTTCATCGCCATGGCCGGGTGTGCCCTGGCCGCTTCATCGCCGCTGGCGGCCTTCGGCGCGGAAAAGTCGAAGGCCGCGAAAAAGCCGCCCCGGCCCGGCACGATATCGCGCATCCGGCCGCCCGGCGCCCTTCCGGAAGATGAGTTCATCCAGCGCTGCATCCGCTGCGGCAACTGCATGAAGGTGTGCCCCACCAACGTGCTCCAGCCCCTTCGAATCGCGGAGGGCCCCGCCATGGCCTGGACGCCGGTCCTGGACACCCGGCGCGGATACTGCGAATACCGGTGCAACCTGTGCGGCCGGGTCTGCCCCACCGACGCCATCAGGGAGCTCACCCTGCCGAGAAAGCAAAAAGAAAAAATCGGCATCGCCCGGTTCGATCCCGCCCTATGCATTCCTTACGCGAAGGGAGAGAACTGCATCGTCTGCGAGGAGCATTGCCCGATACCGGACAAGGCCATACGGGTAAGGGACGGGATCGTGAAGGGAAAAACGGTCAAGCTGCCCTACGTGGTTGCGGATCTCTGCATCGGCTGCGCCATCTGCGAGCTCAAGTGCCCCACCGCACCGGACAAGGGTATCGTCATCGACAAGGTTCGGAAGGCATAGGAGCGCCGCCGGCACGGCGGCGGTCACGCCTCGTTGCGCACCACCTTGTCGAGCTCCAGGGCCTTCTCGTGGATGATTTTCGCGAAATCTATGATGAGGCTGTTGGCCTGGGAGATTTCCTGCGCCATCTCCGACAGGCGGTCTATGGTGCCCTGGGTCTGCCCCATGGAATTCTTCTGCTCGTTGGTCGAGGTCACGACTTCTTTCGCCATGGTATCGATCACCGCCGTCTGCTTGATGACCATCTCCAGCGCCCTGTTCTGCTTCAGCATCAGCTCCCTGACCGAATTGATGCCGGAGCCGATGGCGCCCACCATCTTGAAGATCACGTCGGTCGAATCCTTGGTGTCGCTGACGATGCGCGCCCCCGCCTCGATATCGGTAATGATCCCGGATATTTTCCTGGCAATCTCCTTGGAATTGTCCGAGGTCGCCTGGGCCAGCTTCCCGATCTCGTCCGCGACGACGGCAAAGCCCCGGCCGTACTCGCCGGCCCGGGCCGCCTCGATGGCGGCGTTCAGGCTGAGGAGGTTGATGCGGTCCGAGATGTCGTCGATCATGGCGATAAACTGGTTGATCTCCTTCCCTCCGGCGTTGATGAGATCCATCGTTTCGGTCATTTTCTGCAGGCTGTCCCCGGTGGAGGTGGTGGAATTCACGATCTTCTTCAGGGTGTTCTCCACCTTCATGCTTTCCTGGATAAGATCATTCTGGGTGGTGTTAAGATCATCCACCAGCTGTTTCGATTTCTCCCCTTCATTCTTTTGTATGATGGTCGCCTGGTAGATGGTCTCCACCGACGCCAGGAGTTCCTCGAAAGTCGAGGACATCTCTTCGCTTGTCGCGGCCTGCTCCATGGAGAGGTTGGAGAATTTCCCGGTAATATCCTGGAGCTGCGTGTTGATCCTGACAAATTCCGCGGAGAGGTTCGTCGCGGTGTTCACGATCCCCTGCAGATACTCCGCCCGCTCCTGCGTCTGCTTTTCGTGTTCCTGCTGCTCCTCCAGGAGGTTCCCCAATTCTTTTCCCATGATGTTGATCCTGTCCGCGAGGGCCAGGGACAGGAATATGATGACCAGGGACGACCCGATCTGGATCCCCCACTCGGTGATGAATATTTCCGGGAGGATTCCGAAGGACTTGAGCACATACATGACAATGCCGGCGACCAGGCCGGTAAAGCCGGCCACGATAAACCGGGCCGGACGGGAGCCGCGGACCAGGGTGATGATGCTTCCGCCGAATATAAGGAGCGACAGGATGCCGGTCGATGCGGTCGCAATCCGTATGGCGGCAGCGTATTCCAGCGTGAGACTTAACCCGGCCATAATCAGGCTGGGTATGATTATGGCAAAGAGATAAACCCTGCTTACCGCCTTGTAACGCCTGTTCATCTCGATCACTTCCCATATGAACAGGGCCGAAGTCGCCACGGACATATGAATGAAAAACGGCAGGGCATTACATGCCCACCAGATCGCCGTGGGCCATAAATACTGAAAGGAATACCCGTTCAGGGTCATCTGGAACAAAATATATATTATGATGAACAGCACATAATAAAAATAGCTCCGATCGCGGATGGCAATGAATATAAACAGGTTATAGACCAGCATGATGAGCATGAGGCCGTAGTAAATCCATATGACCGGCAGCTGTGTCTGGATCTTTTTAAAATACGCCTTCTGGGACATCAGGGTCGGGATGAAATTCACGGAGGTCTTGGTCTTCACGCGAAAATAATAGGTATGGAGACCCGGTCCCTCTTTTAGCTGGAATATGAAGTTCTTGTCCTCTATCTCCCGGTGCGAAAACGGGTACATGGTGCCGGTTTTAACGACCCGGTAGGCCTTTTCGCCGGGTATGTAAAAATCAACATGATGCAGAAGGGGATAGGATATTTCAAAAAACAGGTTCATCGGTCCGGTCCCGGCATTGTCAATGGCAAAGCGAAACCAGTATACCGTCGGCGTGAAACCGAAATTAAAGGAATCGGACTTTGATGTCTTCCAGGTTCTTTTCAGCCGCGCCTGGTCAAAGACCATTTCTCCAGTCCTGTCTTCCAGATATTCGACCTCTTTGCCGATAACCTTTTTTTCAAAGGATTCATTGACCTCAACGGCGTTATAAGCCATCAGGGCGAGGGGATGCATGAGGATCGCGACACTAAAAACAAGTAGCACTCTTTTCATATCAGTTCTCCGGTACCGCTTGACTTGTCATTACGTATCGGCAAGGTTTGAAGATCCCCCCTACAGAACCTTCCGTATTGATGCGGCGTCTGTCTTTCTTTATCTAAATGACATCCTTTTTCGCACGAGTGTAGATAAACGACATGACATTGAAAAAGAGGCCCAGCACGAAGGAGGCGATCGCGGCCAGCGCCGTCCCGTATATCACCTTGAGAAGGGTGCCGAGCATTTCAATGTAATTGAAGATGCTGGTGCCGTACTGCTGGAGCGCGGCGATCGGGTCGGTGGCAGGCGCTATCCTGGCGACCACATCGGTGATGTATGACGGCCGGATGATCGACCTGAAGACCCCCGGATAGGCCGGGGCGATGTTCCACTGCACCGCCCTCGTGATGCCGGTGGCATAGCGTATGACCATCAGCACGCCGCCGAAAACGATCACGGAGACGGCAAGGGCGATCATGGTGGAGCCGAATATGACGAGCCCCCGCCTTTTCATCAACGTGAAAAAATCCATCGGCATCTTTTTAACGGCGACACCTTCGCCGACCATGGCTGGCACGACGATCCAAATCATCACCAACGCCGCTATAAGGGCGAAATTGACGAGGAAGATCGGCAGTGAAAGAAGGGCGACGATGACCGGGCCGGCGTAGGGGATATATCCGAACAGTGTCGGGACCAGCTCCACCAAGGCCGCCATGAAAAGGGCCGCAATGGAGCCCAGCAGGATACCGATCAAGACCGGTGCCTGCTTCCCCGTGTCAAGGACAAGGGAGCGTACGGAATGGTCACCGGGGGTCGCGTTGCTCCGATGAACGGCCGCATAGATGAGGGCAATGCTCGCAAACAGGAAAAAGAGTCCCAGGTTCTGGAACAGGTGGTAGATATCCCCGCCCTGCTGGGCCAATCCGGCAACGAGGAACATCGCGGTAAATAAGATCAGGCCCGCGCACAGGATGATAAAGCTGACGAGGGTATCCCGTATCATTTTTTCCTTTGAAACATACTTTTTTATTTCTTCGACAACCATTATACCGGATTCCTCCATGAAATGATTAACATAGGTGCTGCATGATGAAATCAATAAAGGCGGGTCGGCGCTCCGCGTCGGAGTGATCAAGTCCCCCCCATACTATGAGTCTGTTCATTATCCCCCCACTTTATATTATTTATCAAGTATTTTTAAGACATCGGCCATTTTTATTCTTAATCCTGCATAAATGAATTTACAAAACCCGAACCTGTGATTTGCTCTTCCCATGTCTACGGGCACACTCTACATACTGGCCACCCCAATCGGAAACATGGAGGATATTACCTATCGCGCTGTTAGGCTATTAAAAGAAGAGATCGATATCGTGTATTGCGAAGACACCAGGCAGACACGAAAGCTTCTCAGCCATTACGGCGTCTCAGTGCCGTCATACTCACTGCACACCCACTCATCATCCGCTAAGATCGACGGCATCATAGCCCTTCTCAATGAGGGCAAGACCATTGCCTATGCGACGGATTCGGGCACGCCGGGCCTGAGCGATCCGGGCAGCAGGCTGGTATCAGCCGCCCGGGACCATGGAATTCCGGTCTGCCCGCTGCCCGGACCTTCCGCACTGGCGGCAATCGTGTCTGTTTCCGGATACCATGGAAAAAATATAGCCTTTGGCGGATTCTTAAGCAAAAAAGAGGGACGGAGAAAAAAGGAACTGGCCGCGCTCCGGGAATTCGACGGCATAATCGTTCTGTATGAATCCCCTTACCGGATAAAAAAGCTTATCCATGCCATTGCCGAGGTTTTTCCCGGGAGAAGGATTCTTATCGGCCGGGAGATGACGAAATTTCATGAGGAATTCATCCATGAGTCGGTGGAGAGCCTCGTCGCCGCCATTGACTCTATAAAAGAAAAAGGCGAGTTTTCAGTGGTGATTTTCAACGACTCCTATGACCATGAATCCGATCCGGACAATGAGACACCGGACAATTGATTCATGATATAAAATCGTTCGTCCTTCCTCTCCTCGCATTATCTGAATAAATCTTGAAAAATGTCATTGATTTTGTTATACTTATAACAGGCGATACAGTGTCAGAGCAACAGGTTCGAGATGGGAGGTAAATAGATTTCACCGGAGGTCCATAAAATCAGGCGTATAACGATCAAATATATGGGCAATATTACAATTTGTATAGATCGGTAAATTTTATGGCTGGTTTTTATCATTTTTATTAAAGAATTGACAAATTTTGCCGATACTATTAGTAGATTAAACAAGGGTTATCAAAATGGTCATCGATAAAATAGGTAACATAAACAACATCATTGAACCGAAGAAATCGAGTCCGGTAAAGGGCGCGAAAGAAGTCAAGAAAAATGACTCGGTCCAAATCTCGACTGAAGCAAAAAGCGCCGCGGAAGTCTCCAAGCTGGGCCAGATTGTCAAGGATACCCCGGACATCAGGGTAGAGCGCGTAAAGGAAATAAAGGCGCAGATCGCCAACGGCACGTATAATTTTGATAAACCGGAAGTTCTGGAGATGGTCGCAGACAGGATAGCAAATTTCCTGGTACGAAAATAAACCGGATTTATTTTTTCATGAAGCGGCAAGAAGCGGAGATACTATCAATATGTCCGCTTTTTTTATGCAAATAATCAGGTAGAGGTCCCCGCCGCCGCGGGACGATCTCAAGCACGGAAAAGGCGGCATCATCGGTGACGACTGAACTAAGGCCAGATTTCCACCTCCCCAGCCAGATCTATATCAGGCAGGATATCATGAAAGATATCGGGAAGCTCG
The DNA here is from genome assembly GCA_017999915.1 of Spirochaetota bacterium. Classification (NCBI taxonomy): domain Bacteria; kingdom Pseudomonadati; phylum Spirochaetota; species Spirochaetota bacterium. The sequence continues at coordinate 130,834 of JAGNKX010000013.1, read as the reverse complement.
TGTCCCGCTTCGGCACCCGCGCGATCCTGGTGACCACCGCGAACGACCTCGAAACCTACGGCTCCGTCATAGAGATGATCTCCCGTCAGCTGAAGGACGCGGATATCGGGTGCATCGTCTACGATGAGATCACCTCGCCGCCTAACACCGAGGAGATCGACACGGCCGCCGCCTACATCAAGAAAACGAACTGCGACCTGATCATAGGGTTCGGAAGCGTCGATTCGATCAACGCGGCCAAGGCCCTGACGATCCTTGCCACCAACTACTATTTCTGCCATGATCTCTTCGCAAACCCGAAGCTGATCCGCAAGCCGATGAACTTCATCACCATCCCCGGGAGCCCGATGTTCGGATTTGAGATCGCGCCCCTCTTTTACCTCGAGGAGATACACGACCTTACCAAGAAAATCTACCACAATCCGGACCTGTATCCCGAAGCGACCATCGTCGATCCGCTGATAACGATGCACTGCCCCGAGGAAAAGATATTGAAAAGCGGCATCAGCACCCTGGCCATCGCGGCGGAGTCGGTCATTTCGAAAAAGAACAACGACATCATCAACACCTATGCGCTGAAATCGATCGACATGCTCTTCCGGAATATTCCCCTTGCGTACCGGGAATCGCAGAACAGCGCGCCCCGGATGGCGATCTCGACGTCATCGGTCATGACCGGCATCGCCTTCGCTGTCTCGTTTCTGTCCATCACCCTCGCCATATCGCTGGCACTGGTGTCCAAGACGGGCCTCGACATAGAAAGCGCCATGAGCATCATACTCCCCCACATCATGGAGTTCAACCTCACCTCGTCGCCGGGCAAATACGTGCAGATGTCGAAGGTCATGGGCGAGGACGTGCGGGAGATCACGGTCATCGAGGCGGCCATCAAGGCCGTCGAGGCTATACGGAAGCTGGAATCCGATATCGACATTCCCCAGCGGCTGTCGAGCTACGACATATCGAAATCGCTGTTCAAGGAAATAGCCGACCTGGCGGTCACCTACCCCTTCCTGGCGAATACGCCCCGGGACGTCAATACCAATGAGATTGAGACGATTCTTATCGCCGCGTACTGATGCGGCCTAGATGGTGCCCAGCTCCTCGGCTGAAAAGAGCTGGGAGATATCGAGGACAACGACAAAGCCGTCTTCCACTTTCGCTATTCCCACGATGTACTTGCCGGAGATGCCCCGCACCACCGGGGGCGGCGGCTCGATGTCGTTGGAGTTTACCTTTATGACATGGCTGACCGAATCGATGCCCAGGCCCACCTTCTTGCCGCCGATGGTGACGACGATAGCCCTGCTGTTCTCGGTAAGCCTGTTGGACTCTATGCTGAAGCGCTTGCTCAGATCGACGATGGGGAGCACCTTTCCCCTCAGGTCGATGACCCCCATGATATAGGCCTTGGACTTGGGAAGCTTGGTGACTTTCGGGAGTTTCAGAATTTCCTGCACCTGGAGTATGTCGATGCCGTATTCCTCGTTCCCGATCTTAAAACAGACGATCTGAAGGGAGGAAAAGTAGTTTTCTTTTTTTTCCATATGTAATAACCGTTTAAATAGTGTTATACCGTCATACTCCGGCTGTCGCCCTTAGAGGCGAAACATCTGCTACGGTTTTAATTTCCGGGCGCGGAACGCTCCCGTTTCGGAATTATAAGCCGCCGGAACTACTGTAATTAATCAAATATTCTTTTCAAGTATAAAATAAGTATTAATGATGTTTTTCAAGTACCAAGGCCCCTACGTGACGGTATTTACCTCACCCGCGCTCTGCGCACCCTCTCCTATAATTAGGAGAGGGTTTCAAATTAATGACCTTATTCCTGCCCCCCTCTCCATGTAATGGAGAGGGGCCGGGGGTGAGGTAGTAATAGTAAAAATTATTACTATTTAATTCTAGAAACGCCATTTATGAGGTTGGCAGGCCATCCTACATGAAATACCCGTAAATATACAGCGCGGCGCCGGATACCAGGAAAAAAACCACCTTCAGGAAAACAGGGGAGCGGTCGCGGAAAAACATGTCCACAAAGCCGATGATGATCCCGAAAAAAGCCGCTGTTACCCCCATGGCCATGTAGCTGTACCTGAAAAAGACAAAAACCGATCCGGAAAGAAGAAGGCCGATCATAAAGTCGATGAGATCGACGATGCCGAGGGTTTTAAAAAGCGCCCCGGCTCCTGATCCGCCTTCCTCGCCATCCTGGATGAATTCAGGCTTGAAATAGCGCTGCTTCGTTTCCTTGATAAGCTTTTCCTTCGCTTCATCAACGGGCTTCTCCTTGTCAGCGACCCTCCCCCTCTGGATGCCATAGTTGCGGTTAATCAGTTTCAGGACCTGGTTATTGGGGAGGGTGGAGAAAATCGGGGCCCGTTCGCGGAACTTGTCTGAAAAACCCATGCTCCTGCCGGATGACACGCTTCTTTCAGCGCTTATCTTGCCGTCGGAAATGACCGAATAGTAGGCGTTTCCGCCTTCCGCATCCACCTCAAAATAGAGCCGGACGCGCTTGTCCTTGAGATTATAATCGACACGGATATAATCCCCGTCCTCGGAGGTTATATAAAAGGTCCTTTGATAGCCGCGTATCTCCGAGGGCCGTTTTTTCCATGTGTGCTGTGCGGTATCAAGAACAATGTTCGAGGCTTTTTTCTTTAACATGCGATACCTGTAAAATTAAAAGAGATTGGCCATCATGCTCAAGCCAATCTCCTTTCAATTCACCTTATAGCTTCTTTTTATGACGGTTAGCCCTTCTGCGCTTTTTCCGTTTGTGATTAGCTATTTTTTTTCTTTTTTTCTTTCTCCCACAGGGCATAAGCAGCTCCTTCGTTCACTCCGTGTGTGATTTATAAAATGATATCTATGCACAATATTCAGGCGAAACCGCTACCTGAGATTATCAATCTCCCGAGGCTTTCCCTTCGCCGGCTTCGCGGAATTTTCCAGCATGCGCGGAACTCCCGAACTGTCCGACGAGAGTATCACGTTTACATTGCCCCCTAATTTGTCAATATAAATATATTTCAAAATGTCGGGATTGGCGCTAATAATCTTCGATATTTTCATCAGGTCGGCGAACATTTGCTCGTTTTTCATCCTTTCGCGCTCCAGGGTCCCCCGCACGCCGATAAGGTCCATTTCCCTGGCCCGCTCCATCTTCCGGAGATCGGCCGCGTGAGCGAGGCCTTCGTTGTATAGCGCCTTGTCCGGCAGGAGGAGATTCCCACCCAGTGCGGCGCTCTTTATTTCGACGCCCAGGATCTTGCACTGGGGCTCCAGGCCCTTCAGGGCCCGCGCCAGGATCGGCTCGATCTGCGCGGCCAGGGCTTCGCGCTGGTAAGCCGGGGACAGATAGGGAGCCATCTCCCTCTGGAGCTCGTCCTGGAAGTATTTTCCCACCTGCTCGTCCAGGTCGCGGCCGTTGTTTCCCAGCTTCGACGAATCGCTGAAGGTATCTCCGCTGATCCGGTACGCCACCTTCAGGGGGACCCACAGATGATAATAATCGCCCTTCAAAAAGCTCAATTCAGGAAAGGCGATCTTTATCTTGATGGATGCGGTCCTCTGCGCCGGCATATCCGACAGGAGGAACCACCAGGGAAGCGCCCCCTGCCATGCGAAGGCATAGTCTCCCGCGATGGGCCGGACGACGCGTATTATCGTTTTGCTCCGCAGGTCCTTGACGACGCATATCCTGCCGGGATCGATTTTCTCCACTGAAAAGAAGAGGATATAGGCGATGCCGGCGACAAGCAGAACTGCGATGGTTTTCTGTACAAAATTTTTCATCGGGTCAGACCATTCCGTTTATTTCGCTTCTTCTTCCTTGTAGGGAATCGGCCGCATGGGCACCATGGTGGAAACCGCGTGCTTGTATATGAGGTTCTGCCTTTTTTCAACTTCCATGAGTATGGTAAAATTATCAAAACTCAACACTTTACCCTTGATCGGCACGCCGTTGACGAGAAAAATGTTGATGTCGATCTTCTCTTTTCTTGCCGTATTCAAAAAATGATCCTGCAGGTTGTTGTATTGTACTGCCATGTGGTTAACCTTTTCCTGTTCTTTTTTTTATATTTCTTCGCCGCGCAGCCATCGCCGCAGCAGCTCCTCGACCTTCGATATTTCCCCGGGACCGAACCATCTGATCCGCCCGTTCCTGCCGAACCACGTCATCTGGCGCTTCGCGTACTGCCTGGTGGCCGTCTTGATCGATCCGACCGCCTCGCCGAGGCCCATGGCGCCGTCGATGTAGCCGTTGATCTCCGCGTAGCCGATCGACTTCATCGACTTGAGGCCGGGACCGAACCCGCGCTCCCTGAGGGAACGGACTTCCTCCACGAGACCCCGCTCCATCATGGAGTCGACGCGATCGTCGATCCTTTTCTGCAGCTCGGCCCTGTCGGCAGTGAGACCGATGAAGAGCGTATCGTCCGATCCGTACCGGCACTTGCTGCCGTAATAGCTCGACAGGGGCATCCCGGTTCCCCGGTACACCTCCAGGCCCCTGGTGATCCGCTGCCTGTCATTGGGATGAATCCGCGTTCCGAAAGCCGGATCGACCCTCACCAATTCATCGTGCAGGGCCTGCAGACCCCGTTCTTCAGCCTCTCTTCTAACGGCCTCGCGCACGTCCGGCGGAATTTCCGGAATTTCCGACAGGCCCTGGAAATACGAATCAATGTAGAGGCCCGTTCCCCCGACGATCAGCGGCTTCATGCCGCGGGAAACGATCGTGTCGACCGCCTTCCTCGCCTCCCTGCAAAAATCGCCGGCCGTAAAGGGAACATCCGGCTCGACGCAATCTATCACGTGATGCGGAACCCGCTCGCGGTCGGCGCGGTCCGGCTTGCCGCTTCCGATATCGAGATACCGGTACACCTGAACCGAATCCGCAGATATTATCTCGAATTCATCTCCGGCCACCGCCAGGGATACCCCGGTCTTGCCGACCGCCGTAGGCCCCACCAGGACCGCATACCGGATATGTTCCTGAGCGACGGTAATAGCTACTGTTCCTTTTCAGCTTCCTCGTTATGGATGAACTTGATGTCGTTATTCAGCATCAATTTCAGGATGTTGGGAACGACCTTCCACTTGGTTTCGTCCTCGGGAAAGGCCTTCATGTTGCCGATTTTTTCCACGGCCTCCATTATGGCCCGCGAAAATATATATTTGTTCTTGTTATACGTCAGCAATTTATCGATCGGAATTATCACTGCACTCCTCCAGCATTTCAATAATTATATGATTCACATATTCTGCTTTGCATAATTCAGCGGTTACAATAGAACGGAGTTCATTCAGAGCGACGTCGAGATCGTCATTGATTACTATGTAATCGTACTGCGCGTATTCCTCCATTTCCCTGATAGCGTTGCGCAGCCGTATCTGTATCTGCTCTTCTGAATCTGTCTTCCGGTTTCGCAGCCTCGATTCAAGCACCTCCCGGGAGGGAGGCACTATAAAAATGTAAACCGCGCTGTCCAGCCTGCCTTTCAGGGTCTTGGCACCCTGGACATCCACGTCGAATATCGGGATTTTTCCAATACAACAAATTCTGTCAATCTCTTTTTTTGAAGTTCCATAGCAATTACCGTGCACACGGGCCCATTCAATGAATTCGTCACGATCGACCATCCCCCTGAACGCGTCTTCCGCTATAAAATAGTAGCTTTTCCCGTCCGTTTCATTGCTGCGCCGCGGCCGTGTCGTGGTGGAAACCGAGAACGTGAGCCGGTCATCGGACGACAGGAGCCTGTTGATCAGTGTGGTTTTTCCCGCCCCCGAGGGAGCGCTTATGACGATCGACGGATTATTCGCTTTCAAGGTTCATCAGCCTGTTTGCGATGGTTTCCGGCTGCATCGCGGAGAGAATGACATGGTTGCTGTCCATGATGATGATCGCCCTCGTTTTCCTGCCGTGGGTGGCGTCGATAAGGAGATTGTTTTCCTTCGCTTCCTCGCGGAGCCGCTTTCCCGACGCCGATGCCGGCGTTATGACGACGATGACGCGCTCGGCGACCACGGCGTTGCCGAAACCGATATTGATGAGTGTTGTTTTCATACCACGTTCCTGCAGTGCTCCCGGATCATTTCAATATGATTCTTGATATCCACGACCATGTGGGCTATCTCGGAGTTGTTAGATTTCGAGCCGATGGTGTTTACCTCGCGGAACATCTCCTGGGCGAGAAAATCGAGCTTCTTGCCGATCTGGTCGCCCCCCTTCATGAGGGCGTTGAATTTATTGATATGGTCCTTGAAGCGGATGATCTCCTCGTTGATGTCGAGCTTGTCGGCCAGAATGGCGATCTCAGTGTAAAGGCGTATGTCCTCGACCTTCGAGCCGGCGGCGTTTTCGATCCTTTTCGAGAGCGCCTCCTTCTTGTCCTTCACCGAGTTCTTCGCCGCGGCTTTTATCGCGCTGACGCGGCCGCCTATCTCCGAGACAAGCTTCACCAGGTCCTTTTTTATGGCCGCGCCCTCCTTGCCCCTCATCTCGAGGGCCTTGTCGATGACGCGGTTGATGGTGCCGTAAATATCGCCGCGCGAGGTCCGCGATATGGCCGAACGGTCGCGCTGGCTGATCCCGTCGAGGGACAGCACCGATTCAAAGTTAAGCTGGTCGGTTATTCCCAGCTCCTTCTGAACGTGGCGCAGTTCCCGGTAATATTTCTTGATCATCGCCGCATTGATGGTTATGGGCTTGGTGACGACCCAGTCGAAGATATCGATATTCAGCTCGAGCTTTCCCCTGCCGAAGCGCCGCTTCAGGAGGTTATGGAGCTCGTTCTCCTCGTTCTTTATGATCTTCGGGACATTGACGTAAATCTCAAGGTACCGCGAATTGAGCGACTTCAGCTCGACCGAGTACGAAAACTGCTCGGTGCTTTTTTCAAGAAACGCGTAGCCTGTCATACTTTCCATGAATCATTACCTGCCGGTGTAGCTGATTATCACTGGTAATAGGAGGCAAGCCGGGCAACCCCGCCGATCCCTATATAATCTTCTCTTCCTTGCCCATGGACCTGATCTTGACCATGCCGGATTCGAGATAAAAATCGATGGTGCGCCCGTAATTCCCGCCGGTATCCTCGGAGACGATGCTGATGGCCAGCCCGCCCAGAACTTCCTTCACCTTTGCTATATTGTTATTGCCGATCTCGCCCATCATGCTGTTCTCGGAGACATTGAACATCCGCGCCCCGCCAACTATCTTGGCCATGATCCTGCCGGTTTCGGCGCCCCTGTCCTTCATTTCGTCGACCATCATGGGTATGGCCGTATCGGCGTATTTTTTCGCCGAGCTGTTCTGCTCCTTCATCGATGGCAGCATGATATGGCACATGCCGCCGATTTTCACCGTCGAATCATAGAGACAGATCCCCACGCAGGAACCCAGGATCGTCCTGAGTATGTCGGGGGATGCTGAAACGGAATAATCGGCGATGCCGACATTGATCAGATGAAAATCCATTGATTAACTCCTGGGATTCGGCACGTACACAGGCGCTTCCATTATTTTTTTATAGCTGAAATCTTCCGAGATCGAATGCAGCGTTTCCGAATGGCCGATGAACAGATACCCGTGATCCAGTATGGACTGGTAAAACTTGGCGACCAGCTCCGTCTGGTGCTTTTTGTCAAAGTAGATCATTACGTTTCTGCAAAAAATAATGTCAATATCTTTTGGAAACGCGCTCTTAAAAAAGTTGTGATAGTAAAACTTCACCAGCTTTTTCACGTCGTCATTGACGATATAGGTCTGCTTGTCGTCCTTCTTCGGCGTAAAATACTTTTTCAGGAATTCGGGGGGCACCTTCTCTATTCTTCTGCCGGAATACTCGGCGACATTGGCGAATTCAAGGACCGAGGGGGCGATGTCGGTGGCGAGGATCTCTATGTCCCATCCGGGAAAGAGGTGCATGTTCTCCTTGACGCATATGGCGATCGTATAGGGCTCCTCGCCGGTTGAACAGGCGGAGCTCCATATCCTGAGTTTTTTGTTATGCTTGGTCCTGGCTATTATCGGCAGGCATTCATGGGTCAGCGCCTCGAAATGCCGCTCGTTCCTGAAAAAGTACGTTTCATTGGTGGAAACGACGTCCAGCATCTTCTCGTATTCGATCGATTTTTCCTTCGGGTTCAGCGACTGGAGATAGTTGTAATACTCGGAAAACTCGGCGATATTGAGGGCCTGGAGACGTTTCCGCAGCCTGTTCGACAGCAGGGTGATCTTGGTGTCTTTCAGGAAAATCCCGCTTTCATTGTAGATGAGCTGGGCGAACCTGTTGAATTCCTCTTCGGAGAGCCGCTTGATGGCGGGTTCGATCCCGAATTCGCTGCGAAATATGTTGCTGTTATCATTGGCCATATGCAAGAACTGTATGCTGTAATATCGTTCGACGCTCCCCGGCACCGGGTCCCGAACAGGGTGTATGCCCCTACATGCCGGTCGACTCCCTGCTGCTATTCAAGTTAAGGACCAGCCTGACTTCCCCCGCCGGGATGCCGGAATACCGGGATATATCCTCTACCGCGCATCCGCCCTCAAAAAGGAGCGAAACCAGCTTGTACCGGTCATCGGATGAAGCCACGATTTCAACGATCTCCTCTTCCGTGAGGGACGGGCGCCTTTCCCTGGCCGGCGTTCTTACCGCCTCCATCGCACGGGTCAAGTCCTTTTCGATGATGGCGCCGTTCCTCTCCGGCGCGAAACTCGAAACCGGCGCCGTTTCAGCCCTTTCAAAGTCACCGGGCATTTCCATGTCGGCTCCAGCGTCATCCATTTCGTAGAGGGCGTTCTTTTTTACCGGCAATCTATTAATAATTTTATCGAACATTAATAGCAAGCCTTTTTTTATCAGCTCGCCTCCGCCGCCTTCGCCACGGGGCATGGCCCGGTGCGGCCGATCAGGGGCGTCGGGGGAATTTTCCAGGACGTGCCCCGCGGGGACGGCTCCCGGGGATCCGGCGCCATCCCCGTCAATTCCCGCCTCATCGAGGGTTACGTCGAGGGACCTGATATCTCCTGATTTTTCAAGCAAGAGCCTGAGCGCCCTGATCCTGTTTTCCAGCAGCGAGATATTCCGTTCCGCGGTGACGTTGAATTCCTTGATGATCTCATCCATTTCCTTGCGGAACCGCCGCTCCCTGAATTCGGTGGCGGAGCGCTCCAGCTTCAGGCTTATGACGAGGTACAGGACCGCGCCGAGAAAGACGTTAAATAAAAGCAAGAAGACGAATTGCATAACGATGTCCTTACGGTAATGTCTGGCGAAGGCGCGGTTGCGTAACCGCGCCTTCCTTGTTGTGACCGGCGTAATGATTATGTCTCATAAAAAAATAAAAAAATTTATTTCAAAATGTCTATGATATTCCCCATCCGCGAGTCTTTGCTTCTGCCGGTGCGCGCCTTTTTTTTCTCCTCGCCGGCCTCCCCCCCGGGGTTGCCCTCGTTCCTCCGCTCCCCCTTTTTCTGCTGGTCGCGGATGGTGGCGCTCTCCCCTTTCTTCGCCTCGTCGAGCTTCGTGTTCACCAGGCGCGCCTTTTCGCCGGACTCCTTTTCGAGGCCGTGCTGCTGGCCCACGACGGCGTCCATGCGGGCCTGGGCGTCCTTTCCGACCTCGGTGACCTGCGACATGTTGGTCTGCATATCTATGGGCCTGATTGCCATGACACCGACCTCATCTTCTCCTTCTCGAAATGATCATCCTGCCCTCTACACCCTCGGGCGCCTCATACTCGCCGATGCGGATCTGGTCGCCCTCAAGGGAAAATTTCACGTGATTGTAGGGATCCTTCATGATAAAGCTCGTGTCCTTGATATAGATCTCGACACCGCCATGGGCCGTCCGCTCGGCGCATACCTTGCCCTTGTGTTCGATCATGCCGATGTACGAATTCACCTCTTCCAGCTCGCCCTTGATCTCTTCCATCCGCTCGGTCAGCTTGGCGTCCCGCGCGTTGAGATCCTTTAAAAGCTTTTCCTTGTCCTTGGGGAACTTGCTGCCGGCGTTCCTCTTCTGTGTGTCCAGGGTCCTGATATTGAGCTTGAGCTGGGTCTGTTCTTCCTCTATCTTGGTTTTCATCGACGAGAGATCGGAAAGCTGCTGCAGCACCTTCGGATGTATCCCCACGCGGATCTCGGTCCTGGTGGAAACGTCCGTGCCGAGGAACCGGGCGTTCACCTCGTTGCCGGCCCGGATGACGCCTCCGATGATCCGCGCGCGCTTCCCGATGGAGATGATCCTGCCGCCGGCGTCCACGTTCGAGTGCATGATGCCTTCGGGGACGATAACGTCGTTCTCGGCGAACACGGTGGAATTCTGGATGAACTTGGCGAAGACGGTGCCTCCCGTCGATTCGATCTTCGCCTCGTCGCGGCCGGTGATGCCCTGGAACACGATGATATCGCCCTCGGCCTCGAGAAAGGCCTTCTGCACCGTTCCCCGCACCTCGATATTGCCCGCCGCCTTCACTTCAAAATTGTCCTGCACGCTGCCGGCGATGATGACCGAACCGAGGAACACGATATTGCCGGTTTCAAGGGACACGTCGCCGTTGACCACGTATATCGGCTCGACGCTGATGCGCCCGGCCTTGAACGTCACCTGGCCGTTGATCTCCGCGGTGAGCTCCGTCCCGTCCTCGGAAAGGATGGTGCCCTTGCCGTGCTGGATCTTCACGTCCTTGCCGGGCTTGGGCGGCATGAGGCGGTTGGTGACCGTGCGGCCCTGGACGCCCGGCTCGGCCGGGACCTTCACCGCCAGGAGCTGTCCCACCACGACGTTCTCCAGGAGCTCGAGGTTGCGGAAATCGACCTTGCCCTGCTCGTCCTCTTCAAAGGATATGTTCTTGCTATCGACCCGCACCTTGTATTCGACATAGGCGTCCCTGCCGTTGACCATCCTGGTGCCCTCGGCCGCGAGGAGCGGCCTGGAATAATCCATCTCCTCCAGGTAATTCTCTATCTCCTTTTCACGAATGCCGATCTTCACGCCGGCCTTCTTCATCGCGTCGATGACCTCGTCATACTCGATGTGCCTGCCGGAATAGCGGGGCGGGGAGAAATGTATGAAGACCCTCATTTCGTCCTCGGCCATTTCAACGTTCATAGTGCCGTCAAACTGCGGGTTGGCCGACCACGATCCGATCTTCACCGGCTTGCCCGCCGCCTTGTCGACTTCCCTGGCGATCTTCGGGTCCTCGGTGCCGATCTTCATCGCATAGAGCTTGTTATTCACTTCATCGAGGGTGACCTTGTGGCCGTTTCCCTTGGGCGGGTTCACGGTGAGCCAGATGCCGGATTTCGTGACGCGGACCTTGAAGGAACCGTCGGTATTCGCCTTCATCGAGGCGCCGCGAATGACGTTTTCCCGGGTGAGCTTCTGTTCCAGTGCGGTCAGCTCGGCGTGTTCCTCTCTCCCCACCAGGGGAACCACCAGCACCCGGTAGGGGAGCCGGCCGATGCCCAGCAGGCCCCTTGTTCCCTTTTCAAGGATCTGGTAATCGAGGAGGGTCACGTCTATACCCAGGTCCTTGGACGCCAGCTCCAGCGCCTGCGCCACCGAATCGGCATAGACCTCCACCGCGTTTTCATCAACGTGGTCGGATACGTCCAGGCGATTGAATAGATCTTTGATGTTCGCCATCGAAACCTCGGTATCAGCCCTGCCCCGGAACGAACCGGTATTATGCGTCAACGGTGAATGGCATCACCGCTTTACCCCACGATGTTCTGTTTGATTCGCCCGAGCCGGCCCCTCAGCCTCATGATAGCTTTGGTATGGAGCTGGGAAACCCTGCTCTCCGTGACTTCCAGCACATCGCCGATCTCTTTCAGAGTGAGATCCTCGTAGTAGTAGAGAACGATGACCTTCTTCTCCTTGTCCGGGAGCTTCTTGATCGCATCTATAATATAATCTCGGATTTCCTGCTTTTCAATTAAAATATCGGGATTCATGTTCTCCGGCGCTTCCAGGGTCTCCAGGATGGAGAGCTCGTCGCTGTCGTCGCCGAGATACCATATATCGTTCAGCGAAAGCATCGACGTGCCGGACAGTTTCGACAATATGGACTGGAACTCGTCGGTGGATACACCGAGCTCCCGGGCGATCTCCTCGTCCTCGACGGTGCGGCCCAGCTTGTTCTCGAGCTCGGTAATGACCAGCTCGACCTGCTTCGCCTTCTGACGGATGGAGCGGGGTATCCAGTCTATCGAGCGGAGCTCGTCGAAGATGGCCCCGCGGATCCTGGTCATGGCGTAGGTCTTGAATTTTATACCCCGGGCTGGATCGAACTTGGTGATTGCGTCGAGAAGGCCGAAGATGCCGTATGAGACCAGGTCGTCGAACTCGATGTTCGACGGCATCCCCATGGAGATCTTGCCGGCAACGTACTTAACCAGGGGAGCGTACTTGATGACGAAATAATCTCGTATATCCTGGTCGCTGTTCTTTATGAACTTCTCCCACAGCTTTTCTTCACCGACGGCGTCCAGCTCGTTAAATTTTTTATTATTCATACCTGTAATCCCGGGTGTTATTCTTTGTCCTTGCTCATCATGGTCCGCACCGCCTGTGCCATTATCTTCGGCTCATACTTAGCCATCTTCTCGGATTCCAGTATATGCTTGCCCAGCTTGCCCGACTTGGTATTTATCGAGCCGGACCCGCCTGGCCCGGTCGAAAAATGCGCCAGCCCTTCCTTGTCAAATTCCCTGAATTCGGATGCTTCCGGCGTCCCGGCCTCCGTTCCCGCCTCGGCGATATCATGCGCCTCGGCCTCTCCCGTCCCATCCGGCGGCGCTTCCCCATGTTCTTCGGCTCCTGAAGCGGCCGCATCCTGAGGCGCGGACCGCAGCATCGCCAGAGAGGAAACAAGCTCGTACACTTCGGGAACGTATTTTCTGAGGATAAAGCAGATGCCGAAGCCAATGACACCGAACACGACCATAAGGATCAGGGCCCGCAGAAAAACGACGTTCCACCGGACTCCGGCGAGAAGCCCGATGACGAAAGACAGCAGAAGGGCGGTAAATCCGAAGAGCGCGGTAGATTTATACTCGAGGTTTATTTTATCCAAACTGACCATACCGTAATCGGGTGCCCCCTTCCGGGTTGGGTTATAGTTTCACATCGACTCGTACCGATCAAGCCTTTTTCTATTGTTCGTCCTCCTCGTCGTCATTGGATACGAAAAGGTTCTTGAAGAAGGACGCGAGGCCCGAGCCCTTCACGGGGCCGGTGGTCCTGTTGCCGATGCGGTCGGCGATGATGGCGATGCAGCCCGACGCCTTCGACTTGGGATAGCTCACGATAAACGGCTTCTGGTTCCGCACCGACTTGGGCACGTATATATCGTCAAAGATGAAACCGAGATTTTCCACCTTGATGTTCAGGAACTGGCCCGCGATATTGATGACGCGCTGCGCCACGCGGTTCCCCTCCGCGACGGACTGCACGCGGTTCACGATGATCTTGATCACCTTGTCCGGCGACTGGGCGGCGATCGACTTGATGATGCCGTAGGCGTCGGTGATGGCCGTCGGCTCCGGCGTGGTGACGACAACGATCTCATCTGCTGCCATGACGAAGGAAAGCACGTTCTGGGAAACGCCGGCGCCCGTGTCGACGACCATGTAATCGTCCGAGTCAAGCTCTGAAACCGCCCCGATGAACTCGTTGCGCTGCTTCGGGTCAAGGTTGGCCAGCTGGTGGAAGCCGGAAGCGCCGGCGATGATCTTGATCCCCTCCGGGACCTCGATCACGATGTCCTTCAATTTCTTCTGGCCCTTGATGACATGGTAGAGGTTGTATTTCGGGATAATGCCCAGGATGACATTGATGTTGGCGAGGCCGAGGTCGGCGTCCAGAAGCGTCACCGACGAGCCGCCCCGGGCGAGCGCTATGGAAAGGCTCACAGCCACGCTCGTTTTGCCGACGCCGCCCTTGCCGCTGGTGATGGCTATTGTCCTTGTCTTTTTCTGCTTCTTGGCGTCGCTCTCGAGCACCAGTCTTCTTAAATTTGCCGCCTGATCCACGGGGGACCTCCTTATACTCTTCTGCCTGGATTAATTATAAATATTGCCGATCATCATGTCAACAATCTTATCGGGGTCGGCGATCACTATATCGTTCGGGACCTCCTGCCCGTTTGTATAATATGCTATCGGCTTATTATATTTATCGGCAATATCGATCACATTGCCGATATAAGAAGTTTCATCCACCTTAGTAATAATTATGCTGTCGAAATGGATGGCGTCAAAAGCCCTGAAAACGTCGTTCAGGTCCCCTTTTTTGGTATTGGCGCTCACGCAGAGTATCTTTTCGCAGTCATATTCCACGGATTCGGCGAAGCTCTTGATCTCTGATATCTTGAGATCGTTCCTGTGGCTCCGGCCCGAGGTGTCCACCATGATTATGTCGGATTTATCGGAAGCCACGATGTCCTTGAACTCCTTCTGGTTGTTGACCGCGTAGATCGGGATATTCATGATCTCCGCGTACTTTTTCAGCTGTTCCGTGGCCGCTATCCGGTAGTTATCGATGGTGACAAAGGCCACGGAATGGCCCTCCCTGAGGGAATTGATGGCCCCGAGCTTGGCCATGGTTGTCGTCTTGCCGACCCCCGTGGGGCCGACGAACATGACGATCTTCTTCCGGTTCCCCGACTTGATCGGGCCGGTGGTGATGATCTTGCTCTTCAGAAGGTCCTTCAGGCTCTTCTCTATCTTGTATTTGTCCTTCAGGTCTTCGCGGCTTATGGAATTCCTCATTTCGGCGAGAATGGCGGAGCACTGCTCGTCGTCATAGTCGTTGTTCTTCAGCACCTGCCGGAAGGGGCGGATCGTTGCCTCGTCCGCGACATGGGCTTCGCCGGCGGCAGCCCGTCCCGCGGTCATCTTGAATATGGCCTGCTTGATCTCATCGAGCTCCTTTTCGAAGCGCACGTCACCGGCCGGTGCCGTTTCCGGCTCAGCTTTCATCACCGGCTCCGCCTGCTCCACCGGGGGAGGCGTCCTCACCGGTTCCGGGGCCGGGGCCGCCTTCTTGTGCTCGGCGATGCCGGTGTACACCTCGTTCAGCTTCTCGTTGAAGGTGAAGCCGGTCTGCCGCTTCTCGAAAGTGTCCTTCCGGAGCGCCTCCGCCGCGGGCGGGCGGTCGATGATGTCGCTCACCCTTGATTTGCCCAGGTCGGTTATGCCGCGGTCGCCGTCGTCAACGGTGAAGTCGATGTTCTTCTTCTTTTCACCGAGGATGCCCGGCTTCATCTTGCGCTCCTGCACTGCGGCCGTGAGCTCCACGACCTCCTTGGCGAAGAACTTGGAGTTGAAGAGCCCCCCTTCTTTCACGAATTTATGGCTGATCGGAATGGCGTCGTCGCCATGCTCCATCTTGAGCTTCATCATGACCTCGTTGTAATTGTTGCCCCGGATTTTAATGTACCTCATGATACGTTCTCCTGTTTAAGCATTCTATTTACATATTTCCCCTCCCCCTTGATGGGGGAGGCCGGGAGGGGGTGAACCCCATCACCCTCCCCTAACCCCTCCCTTCAAGGGAGGGGGATATTATCTGCGTCTGTATATGTTACGCCGCGCTGCTGAGCAGCGCGGACACCACAACTTCCACTTTAACAGCGTTCGTAATCTCGCTGTATGACAGCACCACCGGCAGCGGCATCTCCCGCTCGAGGAGGGTGAAGGTCACCCGCCGAATCTGCGGCGACACCAGGTACACCGGCACGTGTCCCATGTTCTTGGACCTCTTGTACGCGTCCATCAGGGCCGAAACGACGGTCTGGTGCGTGGTCGGGTCCATGGCCAGCACCGGCCCCTCGATCGGATCCTCGTGTATCGAATTCCGTATGATCGTCTCTATTTCAGGATCAACCGTGATGACCGACAGCGTGCCGGTCTTGTCCACGTAGTCCCTGGTTATCTGCCGGGCAAGGCCTATCCGCACGTACTCGGTGAGAAAGCTCGGGTCCTTGGAATAGCTCACGTAGCTCGAGAGCGTTTCCAGGATGGTGACTATGTTCCGTATCGAGACGCGCTCACGCAGCAGCGCCTGGAGCACCTTCTGTATCTCGCCCAGGGACATCTTGTGGTCCTCCACGAGCTCCCGCACAACCGCCGGGTAGTCCTCCTTCACGGTGTCGATGAGCTTCTGCACCTCCTGGCGTCCCAGGATCTCGTCCGTGTGGCGCTTGATTATCTCCGTGAGATGCGTGGCTATGATGGTGGGGCAGTCCACCACCGTGTAGCCCCTGCTCTCGGCGATGTCGCGGATGTCCGTCTTGATCCATATGGCCTTGAGGCCGAAGACCGGCTCGGTGAACTCCTGTCCCTCGATCTTCTCCGCCACCTCGCCCGAGTCCATGGCCATCAGCTTGTCCACCTGCAGGATCCCGCGTCCGACTTCGACGCCCTTGATCAGGATCGAGTAGACCTCGGGCTCGAGCTCCATGTTGTCGCGGATGCGGATGGGCGGCACGATGAGGCCCATGTCCAGGGCGCTCCGCCGCCTGATGTTCGTGATCCGCTCGAGGAGGGTCCCTCCCTGCTCCGGGTCGACCAGCGGGATCAGGTTATAGCCGATCTCCACCTCGAGGGGATCGACCTGCACGAGCTGGGTCACTTCCTCCGGACGGTGATCCTTCAGGGCGGCCTCCTTCTCCTTGCGCTCGACCTTCTCCTTCTCCTCGCTCTGGGACTGCATGAGCACGTAGCCGAGGGCGCCGAGGCCGACGGCGATGATGAGAAGGGCCAGTTTCGGGAACCCCGGTATGATGATGGCGACGCCGAGAGTGGCGGCGGTGATGAGGAGCGCCCGCGGCTGGGAGCCGAGCTGGTCCGCGAGGTCCTGCCCCATGTTCTCGTTGGACACGGCGCGGGTCACGATGATACCGGTGGCCGTGGTGATGAGAAGCGACGGTATCTGCGCCACCAGGCCTTCGCCGATGGTCAGCAGCGTGTAGGTCTTGATGGCGACGTCGAAGGATTCGCCCCGCATGACCATGCCGATGATGAACCCGCCGATGATATTGATGAACGTGATGACGATGGCGACCTTGACGTCGCCCTGCACGAACTTGGAGGCACCGTCCATGGCCCCGTAGAAATCGGCCTCTTTCCGGATCTCCTCGCGGCGCTTCCGCGCCTCGTCCTCGGTGATGAGGCCGTTGGAGAGGTCTGAGTCGATGCTCATCTGCTTGCCCGGCATGGCGTCCAGGGTGAACCGCGCCGCGACCTCGGCCGTCCGCGTGGCGCCCTTGGTGATGACGATGAACTGCACCGCCACCAGGATGATGAATATGATGAAGCCGACGACGTAATTCCCCCCCACGACGAATTCGCCGAAGGCCCGGATGATCTTGCCGTCGAAGGCGGCCCCCTGGAGCAGGATGAGCCGCGTCGATGACACGTTCAGCGCCAGGCGGAACACGGTGGTGATCAGGAGCAGGGATGGGAATATGGAAAAATCGAAGGTCCTCCCGATGAACATGACGATCATGAGGATCAGCAGGCCCGACATGATGCTGATGACCAGGAAAAAGTCGAGCAGGAACGTGGGCAGAGGAATGATCAGCATCGTCACGACGGCGATGATACCGATGCCCATCAGGATGTCGCTCTTCTGCATCCACTGGGTGTTGTCAAGCAATGCCGCGAATCCGCCGCCCCGTGCTTCAGCCATTGTGACACCTCATTGCTATATAGCCTCCTGCAGCTTCCTGTACCGCTCGGGGTACTTGCGTATGATCTCGCCGTACACCAGTGAAACGGCGTAAAAAAGGTCTTCCGGGATGATATCGCCGACCTCCAGGCGCCTGTGCATCTCCTGGGCAAGGGGCCGGTTCTCGATCAGGGGAATGCCGTGCTCCATGGCCACTTCCCTGATCTTCAGGGCGATGCTGTCCTCCCCCTTGGCGACCACCGTGGGCGCCGGCATCGTGTAACGGTCGTACTGGAGCGCCACGGCGAAGTGCGTGGGATTGGTGACCACCACGTCCGCCTTCGGCACCTCCCTGCTCATCATGGCGCGCATCAGGTTCTGCCGCTGCATCTCGCGCAGGCGCGCCCTGATATGGGGATCGCCGACGGTCTCCTTCAATTCCTCCTTCATCTCTTCCTTGGTCATCTTCAACGATTCGATGAACTCCCTCTTCTGGAAGAAGTAGTCCGGGATCGAGAGGACCAGAAGCAGGACCGCCGACCAGATGATGATCTTGAAAGCGGTCATCATGATGATCTTGAGAGCCATGGCCACGGAAACGTCCGGCGTTTTCAGGATATCGTCAATGTCGGCCATGATGATCAGGTAGGCCACGAACCCGATGGCCACGACCTTGAATATCGATTTAAACAGGTTCATCGCCACCTGCTTCGAAAAGAAAATACGCTTCATGATGGTGGCGGGATCGAACTTGATCTTGCTCCAGTCGAACTTGAGGGGATGCGCAGAGAACTGGAACCCCACCTGCACGATGTTCCCCAGGATGGAGGCGACCATGGCCGCGACGAAAATCGGGAGAAGGATTTTCCCTGACTCATAGGTGATGCCGATGAACTGGCGGTAGAGGCCGCGCTCGGTGATGCTGAGGCGCGAAAAGGAGGAAAGATAGTATTTCATGACGCGGGCCAGGATGTCATAGATCCATGAACCGAATATCAGGATCACCATGAAGCAGAAAATGACGGTTATGGCCTGGGGCAGCTCGACGGTCTTGGCAACCTGCCCTTTTTCCCTGGCTTCGCGGAGCTTTTTCTCGGTCGGTTCCTCGGTCCGTCCCTCGTCCTCGGCCGAGAAGAGCTGGAGGTCCCAGTAGCGGTCAAAGAAGAGCTGGTCCGCGAACCGGTCGTACTTGGTGAATGTTGAAATGTATGTTGCCATAATATTTTTTATGCGGCCTGTAGGGGCACGGCATGCCGTGCCCCTACAGGCCGCATTTGTTTTCACCCCGGCCAGTGGGCCAGCATCTTGAACATGAAGGCAAAGGCCCGCTCCAGGGAAACCCACATTATCCTCACGATGAGGGGCGTCACCAGGATCATCACACCGAAGGATATGATGATCTTGAAGGGAAATCCCAGCATCATGATATTCATCTGGGGCGCCACCTTTGACAGCACCCCGAGACTAACTTCCATCAAAAATATGATGCCCACGATGGGCAGCGCGATCTTCAGGGCCACCACGAACATCCCTGAAAAGGTGTACAGCATATACTTCAAAAGCCCTCCCATGAAGGCCTTGCTGACGCCCATCACCGGGGCCAGCTCATAGGACCGGTAGATCCCCTGGAGCATCAGGTGATGGCCGTTCATGGCCAGCAGCACAAGGAGCCCGATCAGGTTCTTGAACTGCCCCACCAGGGGCACGCTGACCTGGCCGATGGGATCGAGGACCTCGTTGATGCCGAACCCGATCTGTACCGAGAAAAACTCCCCGGCCAGCTGGAACGCGGCGAATATGACCGAGATCAGGAACCCGAGGAACAGCCCGATGGCGACCTCCTGGAGCACCAGGAGGAAATATCCCCCCATGTCTCCCGGAATCTTGTATCCCTTGGCCGCGACCATCGGGAATATGACAAGGGTCACCAGGAACGAAACGAGCGCCTTGATCCGGAACGGGATCACATCGCTCGAGAAAAAGGGGGCTATCATGATCATTGCGTTCAGCCGCATCATGATCAGCAGGAACACCTGGAAATGGTACACGAAATAATACATCGGCCCCCGTTTAATTCATCGTTTATCCCCATGAAGGCGGGGTCACGCGACCCCGCCTTCATGGGGATAAACCCCGGTCACAACTTCTCAATCATCATAAAAATATGGTTCGTATAATTCAGGAGCGTCCGGATCATCCACGCCCCGAAAATGATCATTGTCAGGAATATGGCCACGATCTTCGGCACGAAGGTCAGGGTCTGTTCCTGGATAGAGGTGGTGGTCTGGAAAATCGAGATGATCAGGCCCACCAGCATCCCCACCCCGAGCATCGGGGCCGAGACGATCAGGACCGTCATCAGCGATTCGCGCATTATGGATATTACGGTAACATCGGTCATCGCGCCACCCCGTTATTTGAACGACCGCACCAGCTCATAGGTGAGCAGGTTCCAGCCGTCGACCAGTATGAACAGAATTATCTTGAACGGCAGCGAGATCATGACCGGCGGGAGCATGATCATCCCCATGGCCATGAGGGCGCTTGCCACGATCATATCGATGACAATAAATGGAATAAAAATGAGCACCCCGATCTCGAAGGCGCGCTTCAGCTCGCTGATCATGAAGGCCGGCACGAGGCAGTAGGTCGGCACGTCCTTCTGGTTTTTCGGCTTCGGAAGCTTGGCGAGCTTGATGAAGAGGGCGATGTCCTTCTCCCGGGTCTGCTTGAACATGAAAACGCGCAACGGCTCCATCCCCTTGTTGAAGAAGGCCTCGTTGTCAATCTTCCCCTTCATGTACGGCTGGAGCGCCTCGTCGTTGATCTTCGTGAAGGTCGGGGCCATGATGAAGAAGGTCAGGAACAGGGAGAAGCCGATGATGATCTGGTTCGGCGGCATCTGCTGCAATGAAAGGGCGCGCTTGATGAAGTCCATCACGATGACGACACGGGTGAAGGCGGTCATCATCATGATGATGGCCGGCGCCAGGGTGAGGATGGTCAGCAGGAACAGGATCTGCAGGGACAGGGCGACGTCGCGCGGCCCCGCCGCTTCCTTGATGTCGAAGGTGATCTTCGGTATGGGCATGCGCACCCCGCCGCCGACGTCCTGGGCATAGCAGATCCCGGCGCCGAAGAGCACCAGGACCGCCGCGATGAACAGCATCTTCTTATTCATGGTCTGAACCGTTTAAATCCTTCAATCTGTCTCTCTGCTGCCGGAGGTATTTGATGTCTTCCGGGTTGTCGATGACCGTCGTCCTGGCGCCCCGGTCCCGGTGCCTGAGCTCCCGGACCTTGTCTATGAGCTTGCCGATATCGTTCATCACATATTCCTGGAACCCGCTGACCTTCCGGTCCGCCGACGGGGCACGGTTCGAAAGGATCCTGATCCTGTCGATCTGGTCCTTTTCCGTTATTTCCGATATCAGGCTGATGGCGTTGTCCGAAACGCCGATGACCAGCACCTTGCCGGCAAGGTCGACCACCTGGAGATACTTGTTCTGACCCAGGGGGGCCACCGACAGCACCTTGATGGCTTCACCGCCGAAGAGTCCGATGCCCGACTTCTTGGTGATAAACCGCCAGAAATAAAAAAAACCGCCCCCGAAAATACCGAGGACGAAGATCATCTTTATGAACATCCAGACGGCCGACGGCTCGTCCACCTGGGGCTTGAAATCATCTTCCTTGAAATCTTTGGTCGGCACCCCTTCGGTGCTTTCCTTCGCGGCTTCCTTGTCCTGCGCAACCTCGCCGGCTTCATTGCCATCCTGGGCCGCCCTGGACTCCCCGGCGCTCTCCTGCTTTTCCTCTGCCGCGGCCTTTTGCTCCTGCCGCGCCTGTTCCTGCTTCGGCTGGCGCTTTTTCTGCTTCGCCTCAAGACCAATGGGACATAATACCGCCGCGCAGGTAAAAATAATAATGGCAGCCAGTGAAAATGCATGTACGACGTTTCTTTTCATCTATTATCCTGTCTTATGTCTCATTAAAAAAGGTTAAAAAATATGGCGATGTACGCCACCGCCATATTATTGTATTCCCGAAAGCCTTTCTGCCGGGCTCACGATATCCGTCACCCGGACCCCGAAATTTTCGTCGATGACCACAACCTCGCCCTTGGCTATGAGTTTGCCGTTGACGAGGAGGTCCACCGGTTCGCCCGCCAGCTTGTCAAGCTCGATGATCGATCCTTCACCCAGTCCCAGGATGTCCTGGACGAGCTGCGTGGTGCGCCCCAGCTCCACCGTCAGGGTCATCGGCACGTCAAGGATGAGCGATATATTGCCGCCGACGCTGGGAGGGATGCCCTCGTCCAGCGGCGGGAACTTGACCGGGCTTATGCCCACCTGGGCCGCATGGGCCGGAAACTGCTGGGGCTGGCTTACCGGCTGGGCCATGACGCCCGAGCCGCTCGACAGCCCCTGCCCCAGGGAAATGTCCATGACATGGTACAGCTTGGAATTGAGAATGCCGTCAATGGCGAAATCATAGGTGACCTTGATAAGGTCGGCCCCCGGCGGGAGCTGGAGATCGTTGCCGCCGTTCGCCAGGGACAGCGTCGCCGGCGTTGTGTTTATGCCGCCCCCCAGGGCCCCGCTGAACTGCGTCGCCATGGAAGAGAGGAGCTGGTTCGTGAATTCCTGTATCGTGCTCTGGTGCGCCTCGGACATCTCCGCGGGGGGAGCGCCCCGGTCATCGCCCATCATGAGGGACGATATGGAGCCGGCGTCCTGGTAATTGAAAATGATGAGGTTCCTGCCGTTCATTGCGCCGCTGTAATCCATGGACACCTGGACGTAGCGGGCGGGGAAATCGGCGCGCACCGCTTCCTGGTGCTTCACTTCTATGAACGGCCTGGAAATACGGAGGTTCCTCCCCCCCAGGTAACCGGAAAGTGACGGCGCGACCGATCCGACGGCGGAGTTTAGAGCATCCCGTATCGCGTTTAACTCGTTCGGCGGAAACATGCCCCGGCCCCGGCCCGCATCCGCGGCGGCCGGCCCGCTAGCCGGTGACAACATGTCATCTGCGCCCTGTAATAACGCATCTATTTCGTCTTGTGATAATGATCCATCACCCATATGCTCCTCCCACGATTAAAAAAATCCCGCCTAGTTAACCACCAGCTCCTTGAAATACACTTCCTTGATCTTGCCGGATATGAGGATCACGTTTATATGCGCCTTGATCTCCTCGGCAAGGGCGACGGAGTCGCTTACCGTGTCAAGATCCTCGAACTTCTTTCCCTGGAGAATGATATTGACGATATGCTGTATCTGATCGCGGCGCTGCACCAGCTCGTTGTTAAGCTCCACATTCGTCTCGTAGGCCAGCGAAATCTTCATTTTCACAAAATGCGGCTCGGCGTCGGCCGTGGTCTTCGAAAAATCCGGCAGCTCGTAACTGGCCAGGGGCGGAGGCGGCGGGGCCGCCACGATATCCTGCCTCTTCTGGTAACTGCTTTCCTGTACGTATTTTGCCACCAAGTACGAAATACCGGTCACCAGCACGATAAGAAGAATGCCGCCCGCCACGTAGAGCAATATCTTGACTAATTTCGACGCCTCGAAGCGTCGACCCGCCTCCGGTTCCTTTGGCGCTTCCTCTTCTTCCTCTATTATCTCTTCTTTTTCATCTTCGCCCATATTAGTTCCTTTTCATAATCTGTAGATTATTAATAGAAGGCACTGTGACAACTTAATAATATATTATTTCACGTCGTATATCCAACAGATCACTGCCTCAGAACGATTATTTTTTAGCTCAATTATAAACACCAGAAAAACTATAATGTAATTAAATTAATGTAGAAATATGTGACATAATTATCATATATGACTATTTATGTCAATTAATTTATTCATTTTTGGAAAAGTGTTATATATATTTTTTTATCCTCTATTTTTCGTGATTTTTCCTTATTAATAATGATTTTTCCAATATACTCTTGTTACACCAAGCACCCTCACTGTATTGTCGGCATTAAAAATGAATGAAGAAACTATTTTATTCAGAGAAATCAAGCCGAATAACAGCAGATAAAGGGCGAAGGGATCGCCCCACAATATAAAACCATTGCTGTATCAGAAGAAATATGATCCGGTTTTTTATGATTGGCAGTTCATTTCGAAAGAGAAGCATATTAACGAGGTCAAGGGGCCCGGCCCCGGAGGGAAATTATTGGTTTTCCAGATATTCCATTTCGAACTGCATCTTGGACATTATTTTAAAAAAATTGTTAAGCTTGGCCGTTTTGAAAACCGTCAATATGGAATCGTTCAGATCATAAAAAATCATTTCGGTTTTCTGCTTAAGGGCGCTGTTCAGGAATTTAACCAGGATCCCGATCGCCGATGAATCTATGTACTTAATGCTTTTACAGTTGAGAGCGACCACCTTCGGTTTTTTCGCCAGCACCAGGTTCCACGCCTCTTCCGCGCTTTCAAGGCTGTCTATATAGAACTCTCCCTGGATATTCATGATGATGACCTTGCCGTGGTCCTCGGTTGTAATCAAAACCATACACAACTCCCTCTGCTGCTATGGTAACGCACTCCCCCTGCATGTCAAGACGTAAATCGGCGGAGGCCTCATTGGATGGACTGCAATCGTTTCAGTATTTCCGCCTGATAGTCCTTGATCTTGCTTATTATTTCCCCCGTTGATTCTTTCACAATGTATTTTTTATCGTTCACCAGGGTCACCACGCTGTCAGGCGTCGCTTCAATTGTTTCTATATGATGGTCGTTGAGGATGAATTCAGTGCCATTGAGCTTATGCAGCGTTATCATTACTTTCTCCTTTTCCTTTTATTCCTTCCCGGCAGGGAATACAGTACGTCCTTCAAATCCATTTTTGCAACATATTTTTCCGAGCAGCCCGGATCGCTGCAGTCATATACGGGGATCCGATTCCCCTTGAAGAGGTCTTCAAGCCACATCTTCGCCGCGAGGAACTGCCCCGTGGTATAGAAGCTCCTCGCCCCCCGCTCTATCCGGTATTCCATGGCGCGGCGGCGCCGGGCCATCTCGCGCGACTCCGGCGGCGCCAGGCGCTCACCTCCGTCCACCGAGGCACGGCACGGCACCGATTCGCGCGCGTGGTACCGTTCAGTAAAGCCGAGGTCATTGCCCGCAAGGACAAGGCCGCTGATCCCGCACCCCATGGCGAAGGCCACGGCCTGAGTGGTGACCAGGCCGCCCGTCGCCACGAAGCCGAGGTCCTGCCCGGCACGCTCCCACAGGCTTTCGTATTCGGGACGCCGCATCATCCAGTTATAGAAGCTCACGCCGCCGCGCCACCTCAGGAGATTGGCGTGGCTCATGCAGCTGAAGGCGAGGAGGTGCATCTTCGAGGTGTCGATGCCGCCGAAAAAATCCACGGGGCTCGTTTCACAGGACACGACAAAGCGGGGGACGATCCCCCGTTGCGCCAGGGGCCGGAGGGCCATGTCGGCGGCGATGTAGACCAGCTCCTGGCGGTGCTGGTATTGCCTGAGGAGATCGGTATTATCATCCAGGGAGGGCCCGGCGGCGATGACCACGGCCATTTTCCCGTCAAGGGCGGGAACAATCCTCCGCAGGCCGCCGTGGCGGCGGATCAGATCGATATTTTTCCGGAGATTGCGCTCAAAGGACACCAGCCGCTCCGCCAGGATCCCTTCATTGAGGCTGCTGTAGAGTTCTTCCCTGTCCACCATGGCCGTATTCCTGACAGCGCCGTCCCGGCGCTCGGCCGTCCCGCGGCGCGCCATCGGCAAGCCCCGCGTTCTGTTTATCCCCTGAGGAGGGAGGTGACAAACTTGACTATTTCGAGATAATCCATTTCCGTCGGATCCGAGGGATCGATCGATTCGAGAAGGCCGATGAACAGAACGATCGTCTGGGTGATTCGCGAGAGATACTTCGACGGAACGTCCGTCTTTGCGCGGCCCTTCGCGTCCTTCGTCAGATCTGATATGATGCTATCGTAGAAGTTGCGATGCAACCGGATGTATTTGCTAACGATCTTCATGATCTTCTCTTCCTCAAAGGCGTAGAGGACGATATTCATGATGATCTTGATATTTCTTTTATCGATGATGAAATTTTCAGCGCCGACCAGCGCGGAAATGGGCGCCACCTTGTCGGTGCCGAGCTCCCATTCCAGGATCGAGCTGTGGGCCTGGACAAACTCGGTGAAGATCTCCTCGATCAGCTCCAGGTAAATATCTTCTTTCGTGGGGAAATAATGGAGAACGCCTCCCTTGGAGAAACCGGCCTCATCGGCGATTTCCTGTACCGTTATGCGGGAATACACGTCTTTATCGAGTAGCCTTTTCAGGGCTTCAATTATTATCTTTCTTTTCTTTTTTGCCTTTTCTTCTTTTGGGATGGTGGCCATGACATCTCCCCCCGATTTATTCTGAGAGGCATATTTGTTAAACGTACTATAATTAATCAAGAAAAAAATACAACAAAAATATGCTTTTAATAGTTTTATTTGCATGTTATGTGAAAATGGTCGGGATTTTTTCTTGCCATTGCCGGAGCACTCGGCAAAGATTGTTATCCATGAAGCGCACCGTGATATCACATTCAATGGAAGAAACCCTCGCCCTGGCTGAACAGCTCGGGAAAGAGGCGGCCCGCGGCGCTGTCTTCGCCCTTGTGGGCGATCTCGGCGCCGGAAAAACAATAATCGCCAAGGGAATCGCCAGGGGCATTGGAATTACCGATGAGATAACCAGCCCCACCTTCACCCTTATGGAAGCGTACGAGGGCCCCCTCCCCCTCTACCACTTTGATCTCTACCGGATCAGCAGGGAAGAAGAGCTTGACCAGCTCTTCTTCGAAGAATACTGGGAGGACGACGGCATATCCGTCATAGAATGGGCGGATAGGGCTCCGGGAAGGCTCCCGGAGGCCCGCATCACGCTGCGCATCGAGTACCTTGATGAAACGAGCAGGAGCATTATCATTGAATATCCTGGTGATTGATACCGCCTCGTCCCTGGAGATCATTGCCGCGGCCAGGGGCGATGAAGCATCGGAAGCGTCGATCGTGGTCAGCACGTCGCACTCGGTGACGATCATGGATACCATCGGCGTCTGTCTGGAACGCCTCGGCCTCGCCGCCGGCGACCTCGACTGCCTGGGCGTTGGCGTGGGACCCGGGTCATTCACCGGCATCAGGATCGCCGTATCTGCGGCGCGCATGCTCGCGCAGGTTCTCGGCAAACCCCTGGTGGGAATCCACACGCATCTCCTTTATGCCGTATCGGTCAAGGCCGATCCCGGCGAGAACATCCTGGTTGTCTTTGACGCGAAAAAGGGGCGGGTCTTCGGGGCCCTCTACCGCGCGGGCGAATCCGCCCTGTCGCCGCGGGAGGTCATAGCGCCAGGGGATTACCCGATGGAACGACTGCTGGACGGCGCGGACCGGTCGCGGAAGACCTATCTCATCGGCAACGGCGTTGAAAAATACAGGCAGGCCGCCGCCACCCTGGAGCATGGAGTATTCCTGGATAATTTCAAGCCGTCCGGGACCGTCATCTGCGGCCTGGTCCGTGAAACATACCTGAAGAGTCCCGCCGGCTACGGCGATTACAACAGGGTCGTGCCCTATTATGCGAGAAAATCAGATGCGGAAATCGCGAAGGAATTAAGGGAAAACAAATGAAGGCGCCCTACTGTTCGGGCGGCGGAGAGGGCGTCTCCTTTTTACGGTTTTTCATCGACTTCAGGAGCTTCGCCTTGTAATCGGTCTCCATCGGCTTGAGGATCGAGTAGTACCGCTTCATCTCGTCCTTGCGGGACGAGTTCCCCTCGAAGTCGACACCGACCATCAGGTTATCATCGTCGTCCGTGTAGGAAACCTTGACCTCGCCGAATATCGTGATGGGGGCCTGGAGCTTGAACACCAGGTCGAATATGAATCCCTTGGATCGCATGATGTATTTCTGCAGATTTTTGTCCGTGATCCTGAGCTTCGCTCCGCCGCGGCTGATGTCCACCACCCGCTGGTGCATCGGGATGAGGTGCGTATTGGCGTCCCTGATCCTGTCGATCAGCTTGAACGAATGATCTTTCACCGAGAGAACGTCATCGATGGAGAAATTCTTGCTCTTCGATATGAGCTGGATGTAGGCGAAGGGCACCGATGACGACGACTCGGTGATGTAGATGATGGGAACCGCCAGGATCGACTTGTAGCCCCTCTCGATATAGCGTTTCATGACCGCGGGGAGGTCGTCCCCGTACAGGTCATGCATGTCTATAAAATCGTCATTCATCGCATTGTATGAATCGGCCTCGGCGGTGTTCGCGATCCAGAGGGTCTTGCCGCTCTTTTTCATCTGGACGAGGAGACGGTCCCTGTCGTCGGGCTTGAACACGTCCACGCGGAGCACATCGCTCATCTTCGAGTTCTGGGACTGGAACTGCTCGAGGACGACCTTGATGCTGGTCGGGATATTGAAGCTCGAGACGTCTATGGTGTGTCGCGAAATCCTGAAATTGGTGGCCACCACGTCGTCCGGCGCGACCTTGAATCGCAGGTCGCGGCGTCCCCGCAGGGCGCGTCGCGCGGTCTTGACCTTGCAGTGATAATAGCCGGGACCGCGCTCTTCGATTATCTCGAGATCCACCTCGACATACTTGTCGGACAGGCCGTATATTATGATGGTGTTGCCTTCGTTCTTGTAGTTTGGATCGGTAACCACCATCATGGTGCCATCGGAATTGTATTCATTGATGGTTATCTCGGTTTTATCCACCGCGTATTTGATATAGAGCCTGCGGTTGGTGAACTGGGATTTAAGGATGCTGGCGACTTCCTCGACATCTTCGAATTCCTGGAAATCCCTGTTTTTTCTCTGGTTTATCTGGATCACGACCGATCCCCTGCCAATAATTGGTGCATGCGCTGACACTGGCGCTGCTGTTCATATTATCGAATAATACCTGATTTTAATCAATTATTTTATTGCCCGATAAAAAAAGGAGGGCATTCCCTCCTTAATATCAATAGTATGGCTTTTTCACGGAAAAAGCATGGCTGATTATTTCTTTTTTTTCGCCTTCGATTTCTTGGCTGCGGCCTCACGCTTCGCCGCGATTTTCATTTCATACTTGAGTTTCGCGATCTGCCCGTTCACCGCGTTCAGCTCCTTGAGGAGCGTCTTTTTTCTCGACTCTTTGCCCTTGATCAGATAGTTGATGAGACTTACAGATTTTGCTGCCATTCCCCACCTCATACATATTTATTTAAAGGATCCCGGCTTACGGTATCACGGCAGCGGCATCATGATGTCCCCCTTTCCTTCAATCCACATATACACCTCCTGCCGCCGCCTGATACACTCCGGCAATGACCATACACCATGGCGGTAAAAAATTCAAGCAAAATATTATGTCCCATATCATTTGTTAAATGCTTGAATTTGAAAGGCGGCGAAACGATACTGCCCAGCGACACCAAAGCAGGAAGCCATGAGTAATATACCCATCGTTGCCATCGTCGGCAGGCGGAACGTCGGCAAGTCCACCCTGTTCAACGCCATCATCAGGCAGAAGAAAGCCATCGTAGACGCAGTGCCGGGCCTGACCAGGGACGTTCTGTCATACACCGTCGATTACCAATCGATCATGTTCACCCTCGCCGATACGCCCGGCCTCGACCTGCCGGATTCATCGGAGCTTTCGGAGCCGATCCTGTCCAACGCCCGCGAATACCTGAAAAAGGCCTCCATCATCATCCTCCTGATGGAAAACCCGGCGCCGGAGGCCTTTGACATGGACCTGGCCGAGATCATCCGCAAGCTGGCGATACCGGCCATCATCGCGGTCAACAAGATGGACGGCGCAGAGCTGTTACAGAACATGACGAATTTTTACGAGATGGGGTTCCAGGACATCGTGCCGATCTCGGCGAAGACGCAGTTCAACATGGCCCTGCTCATGGACAAGGTCCTCGGGCTGCTGCCGGTGAAAAGGACTGCGCGCCCCGAAGCGGACCTGAAGCTCGCCATCGTCGGGAGGCCCAACTCGGGAAAATCCACGCTCCTGAATTCCCTCATTGGCTACACACGCGCGGTGGTATCGGACATACCCGGCACCACCCGGGATTCCATCGACGAGGACTTCATCTACCACAAGAAGAGGATCACCGTCATAGACACCGCCGGCATCAGGAAGAAGAGCCGCATCACCGACGCCGTCGATTTCTACTCCCTCACCCGCACCATCGAATCGATCGATCGGAGCGATGTCGTCGTCCACCTCATCGACGCCGTGGCGGGACTCACCGAGACCGACAAGAAAATATCCGACGAGATCATGAAGGTCCGCAAGCCCGTGATCATCGCCGTGAACAAGTGGGACATGATCGAAAAGGACCATAAGACCTTCGACGCTTTCATCGACCGGCTGAAGTTCCAGTTCTACAAGGCAAGCGATTTTCCCATCATTTCCATATCGGCGAAGAACAAGCAGAGGCTCCACCGGATCATCGAAACGGCCCTTGACCTCCGGGACAGGGCCTCCCGGAAAATCGACACCCCGCGGCTGAACCGCGTCCTGGCGCAGATACAATCGTCGCGACGCATCCCCCAGCTCCAGAGCACCATTCGCATATACTATGCCACCCAGACTGAATCGATGCCGCCCCGCTTCAAGCTTTTCGTCAACAACCCTGAGCAATTCAGGAAGGATATCGTCCGCTACTTTGAAAAATCGATGCAGAAAGAGCTGGGCCTCGAAGGGATACCCATCGAAATCCAGATCGAGGGAAAAAAGAAAAAGAAGAAATAATCATTCCCCGGAAAACCTTTTCCGGCATACTGGAAGATATCTTGAATTGCCGATAATCATCAAGCCTGTCATTGCGGAGAGTCACGATTCCATCGGGATAACGAAGCAATCCCGGAGGACGAAATCACCCAACATCCGTTTGTCATTTAGATTAAAAAATAATGAAAATTGCACTTTATCCGGTCAAATCAGGTATATAATGTAAACTTAAATTGACAAAAATAAGTCAATGTGATAAACTCATATGTTATACAAAATATCAGGATTTAAAAAGCAGCGAAAACGGATAAAAACAAAACTTTTTCCATAACGCAGTGTCGAACTATCGGGTCCAGGGTGTAGTGGCGGTCTCGAAATAATCTATATCATTCAACGGGGGAACATGATGATATTCAGCAAAAAACAAAAAAACAGCAGGATATTTCCAAGGGCTGATTTTTACCAGCCGTCATACTTCATAGTGGAAAATGACGATAATCCCGCGGCAAACGAATGCTGGTTCAACAACATTTCCGTCGGCGGGCTGGCTTTCGAAAGCGAACGGGACAACCTGAACGAGGCGGTCATCAACATCCTGTACAAAATCGGGCCGCAGATGAGAAAAGACAAGCTCCAGGTGATGTTTTCGCGAAAGCTCATGTCAAAGTGGCGGTACGGCTGCCAGTTTGTGAGCTCCGACGAGCAGAGAAACTCCATCATCTCGCAGTACGTTGAGAAAAAGCTCGTCGACTAGGGTCCGGGCTACATCTTAACCCTTCCCTCAAGCGACTTGATAATAGTCGCGGTATCGGCAAATTCCAGGTCTGCGCCCACGGGTAATCCGTGGGCGATTCTCGTTACGGACACGCCCAGGGGGTTGATGAGGCGCGCGATATAGAGCGACGTGGCGTCTCCCTCCACCGACGGGTTCAGAGCCAGTATCACCTCGCGCAGGGTCCCGCCGCGGCATTTTTCAACAAGGGCGCGGATGTTCAGCTCGTCCGGCCCGATGCCATCCAGGGGAGATATGAGGCCGTGGAGGACATGGAAGAGGCCCCGGTACTCGCCGGTCCCATCAATGGTGAGAACGTCCTTCGCGTCCTCCACCACGCAGAGAAGCCCCGTGTCGCGCCCCGGGTCCAGGCAGATGGCGCAGATCTCGCCGTCGGAGATTCCGCCGCACAGGGAACAGGTGAAGGTGTTCCGCTTCAGCTCCACCATCGCCCGCGCCAGCCCCTCCACATCGTCCCGGTGCATGCCCAGCATATGGAACGCTATGCGGGACGCGCTCTTCGGCCCGATGCCGGGTAGCTTGGACAATTTTTTTATCAGCGCTTCGAGATAGGCGGATGATTTCATGGTTATGCCTGATTTAATAATTCACGCCCTCACCCGCCCCTCCGGGGCACCCTCTCCCATATAACTCGGAAAAAAGGAGAGGGTTTCCGAAACACTAAGTGAAAACTCCCCCCTCTCCTTTTTTCAATTCTCAATGGGAGAGGGGGATCGAGGGGGTGAGGGGTTAAATTTAGCGCATCCCCTCCCGGGCGGGGGGTGAGGTCATTTTTACTTGAACAGGCTCCCCAGCCCCCCGAGCCCGGGAATATTGAGCCCGCCGGTGAGCTTCTCCATTTCAGCCGCGGAATAGCCCTTGACTTCGTCCACCGCGTCGTTGACCGCGGCGAGGAGCGCTTTCTCCAGCTCCCGCGGCGACGCGCTTTTCATATACTCCGGATCGATGGAAAGGGTGAGAAGCTTGTACTCGCCGTTCACCACGGCCTTCACCTTGCCGTTGGCGCCCTGGCCCTCCCGGGTGGCGCCCATGATCTTTTTCTGTATGGTCTTGAACTCCTTCTGGAGCTTCATCAGGTTTCCGATATCGCCAAGTCCTTTCAGCATCACTTGTCTCCTTTATCTATTATCTGCCCGTGAAAGGCGTTTTTTATCTTCTCGACGGTCTTGTCTTCCGGAACGAACTCCTGCGCGCCGGGATTCTTCACCATCTCCGCTTCCGGCGGCGGGATCGGCGCGGATTCTTCCGCGACGGCGCCTCCTCTCCTGGCGCCGGATTGGGGCGACCCGCTCTTTTTCGGGGCCGTTGCCTCGCCCCGCCCGGCGCCGCTGCCGGACCCCACCACGACCTTGAGGGGCCTGCCGTAGAGGCCGGACATTTCTTTTTTTATCAAATCAAGGTTCTTCTGCTCAAGGATGCGCGAATAATAGGTATTGTCCGCCCCGCCCGGAAAGGATATGTACAGGGTATCTCCCTCCACCGACACCGAGGACGGCGCCAGGACGCAGTGAAGGTACTGCTTGCTGTCCTTGATCCCGTCGAGGAAGCTTTCCCAGTGCCTGAATACGGAACCGGGTGACGGCGCGGGGCCCGGCTGCGCCGCCGGCGCCGGTGTCGGCGCGTCGCCGCTCTTTCGCTGGGCCTGGGGCGTTTCCGCCGCGCGCGCCTTCTTCTGAGCCGGGGCCGGCTCGACCCGCGCAGGCTGCGCGGCCGCCTGCTGTGCGGTCCCCTCGAGCTTGCTTATGATCGAAGAGAGGGACGGCGCCTTTTTCACCGCCACCATGTCAAGGAGGGACATCTCCAGGTTGATGCGCTCGTTGTTCGAAAACTTGAGCTCGCCCTGCAGATCGGCGGCGATGCGGAACATCATCGAGAGCTCCTCGTCGTAAAAGCGCGCCGACAGGGCCCGGGCCATGGCGATCTCCTCCTCGGAGAGGCCGAGGAGTTCGTGGAGGGACACGCCGTTCCTCATGAGCCGAATGGTGCGGAGCATGTCCACGAGGCCCCCCACGTAGCGCGGAATATCCACGCCCAGGAGCGCGACGCGGTGCACCTCTGCCATGACCGCGGCGGCGTCGGTATCGCCCACGGCCCCGAGGAGCGCGGCGTAGCTCTCCATCGGGACGATGCCCAGTATGGAGAGGGCGTCCTCCTCGCCGATCTCGGCGTCGCCGCCCCTGCGCAGGTCGGAGAAGGATATGACCTGGTCCAGGAGCGACTGGGCGTCTCGCATCGAGCCCTCCGCCGCCCGCGCGATCGGGTAGAGGGCCGTTTCGGATATGCGGTATCCCTCGCGCTGCACGATGGTGCTGAGGTGCGCGACGATGGGATCCACCGGTATCTTCTTGAAAAAGTATTTCTGGCACCGGGACAGGATGGTGTCCGGTATCTTGTGTATCTCCGTGGTGGCGAAAACGAAGACGACGTGGGGCGGCGGCTCCTCGAGGGTCTTCAGGAGGGCGTTGAACGCCGCGGTGCTCAGCATGTGCACCTCGTCGATGATGTAGACCTTGTACGTGGATTTCACCGGTGCGAAGTTCACGTTTTCGCGGAGCTCCCGGATGTCGTCGACGCTGTTGTTTGAGGCGCCGTCGATCTCGATGACGTCAAAGGACGTGCTCTTCCGTATCTCGCGGCAGTTGTCGCACTTGTCGCAGGGGTTCGGCGTAGGCCCTGTCTCGCAGTTGAGGGCCTTGGCCAGGATCCTCGCCATGGTGGTCTTGCCCACGCCGCGGGGACCGGAAAACAGGTACGCGTGGGAGACGCGCCCCTTCTCGATGCTGTTTTTCAGTGTCTTGGAAACATGGTCCTGGAAGACGACCTCGTCGAAGCTCTGAGGCCGCCACTTTCTGGCGGTTACCTGGTAGGACATGGGTTTTTGGCGATCCTTTATCCTTAATAGATACTATGCCCCCGGTCCCCTGCCGGGGATGAGGTCAAACTCAAGGATTAGATTCTTCGGAGAAGGGGGGATTCGAACCCCCGGTGGCTTACGCCACACACGGTTTCCAACCGTGCTCCTTCGGCCTCTCGGACACCTCTCCAGGTTGGCGCGCAAGGGACTGCGCGCTTTCGACTTATAACAGCGGAGAGAGAGGGATTCGAACCCTCGGTGAGCAAAGCCCACAACGATTTTCGAGACCGTCCCCTTCGGCCAGCTCGGGCATCTCTCCAGTTTTTAATTGAACATGGCCGGTCCCGCTTCTCGCGTTCGACGGCCCCATCAATAACGTAGTATGCTTAACAGGGGTGCCTATTTGTAAAGTATTTTTTCGCGGCTCCCCACCGGACCTTTCAACGGCCCAGGCGCGCCCTGATGGCCTCCATCGCCGGCTCCGGCGTGATCGACGGGGCCGAAATGAAGGCAGGATCATGGCGGTAATACTCGATGAGGGGAGCGGTCTTTTCCCCGTACGTCGCGAGGCGCTGCTTGATCGCCTCCTCGGTCTCGTCGTCCCGCTGTACCGTGGGACTGCCGCACTTGTCGCAGATCCCTTCCTTCTTTGAAGGCTTGGTGTGGATGTTGTATATAGCCTGGCAGTCGCGGTTTGAGCAGGTCCGGCGCGAGGTGAGCCTCCGGACTATAACATCCTCCGGCACCTCGAGATTGACGATGGCGTCCATCTTCATGCCGAGGCGCTCGAGCATCTTCTTCAGGGAATCGGCCTGCCCGATGGTGCGGGGAAACCCGTCGAGGATAAACCCCGCCCGGCAGTCATCCTCCTGGAGCCTCTTTTCCATGATGTCCAGGATGAGGGAATCCGGCACGAGCTCGCCGCGCTTCATGTAACCCTCGGCGGTTGTTCCCAGCTCCGAGCCGGCTTTCACGGCGCTGCGGAGCATGTCGCCGGTCGATATCTGCCTGATTCCGTAACGCGCCGTCAGCAGTTCCGATATGGTGCCCTTGCCGGCGCCCGGGGCGCCCAGCAGTATGATTCTCATGATGTTCTCTCCTGGCTTTTTGAGGGCCGCTCAGGCCCAGACTTTATCGGCGACCTTTTCCAGCACCACGTCCTTGACCGGATAGATGGACCCGACGATCTCCGACGGCTTGAACCAGAGCTTGATCTCGTGCTCCGCGTCCTCGGTGCTCGACGAGGCGTGAACCACGTTCTCGAAAACGCCCGTCGTGGTAATCCGCCCGTAGGCCCCGCGTATGGAAACCGGATTCGCCTTTTCAGGGTTGGTGTCCCCGACGATCTCGCGGACCTTGGATATGGCGCCGTCGCCCTGGTAGACCAGCGCCATGACCCGATGGGTGTTGTGGACGTCCCCCATGATGTATTCCACCAGCTCATGGAAAAAAGGCTTGTCGCTCAGGTGCTTGTAGTGCTCCTTCGCCAGCGCCTCCGTCACCTGCACGACCTTGGAGCCAATGATGATAAGCTTTGTTTCGGAAAGCCTGGAAAGGATATTTCCGGTGAGCGATTTGATCAGCCCGTCAGGCTTGATAAGGACTAAAGTTTGTTCGGTAGCCACGGCAGTTCCCCTTGCGATAGTATTGATGGCGCGGCGCTTGAGCGCCGCTGGAAGATTTCCGTCAGCAACTATAAATCTAAAGAGCCCCTATACGGGGCTCTTATGTTTTGCCCAGGGCGGGACTTGAACCCGCACAGGATCACTCCCACATGGCCCTCAACCATGCGTGTCTACCAAATTCCACCACCTGGGCTTGCTGCTGGTGTACAGATGACCTACATATTAAACAGAGCGGTATTGTCAACCAGAAAAATGTAAAATTCATCGCTCGTGTCCGGAAGCAGTATAATTTTAGGGGGGGGGGGCATGGAGCCATCCCAGCGAGTAGGCGACATGGACGTCGCCGATTCCGCCGAGTCAACATGGATGTTATACGAGGCGGACGAGCGGGATGGCTCCATGCCCCCCAATTTACGACTGCTATCCCGCGTCCTGACGAATCCATGGGATCCCACTCATTCAACGACCCGGTGGACAATCACCCACATTCCCTCGGGGTTCCCATCTTCGTCCCGTAAAAGATACTTCCGGACCAGCACGGGAACTATCGCTCCGTCCTTTCTGATATATTCCTTGCGGTACGGGTCGGAATAGCTGCGTTCCCTCAATTGTGTGTCAATGGCGCCCTTCTCAAGATCGTGCCATTTTGGAGGGGTGATATCCCACACCGTCAGCAGGTAGAGCTCTTCCCGTTCATATCCCAGAAGATCCTCGAAGGGCTGGTTGAAATCGATGAGCCTTCCCTCCATGTCGACCCAGGTGGAGCCGTCATGGATATTGTTGAAGAGCTCCCGGTACCGCCGCTCCGACCGGAACAGGGCGTCCTGGAGCTTCTTGTCGTCCGTGATGTCCCGCACCACCGCCACAACGCCGTCGAACTGGCCGTCCTTGACGATGGGGGAAAGCTTCGCGGAAAAGCAGCGATCCTCGCCATCCATGGCGAGCCAGTATTCAAATTCCGCCTCGCCGTTCGTCCTGGCCGTCTCAAAGGCCGCGCGGAACTGCGCGTCCTGCTCCGGCGGCATCACGTCGGCAGGACGCTTTCCGATGAACTCCACGGGCTGGCGGTAGAGCTTTTTCACATCGGGGGTATGGTAAAAAATGAACCGCATGTCCGCGTCGAAGGCGAATACCAGCTCCGTCATGGATGAGAGGATCCCCATCAGCCTCCCCTCGGACTTCACCAGGGCATCGATCGCCAGTCGGCGCTCCGTCACGTCCGTGATGACGCCGTCCAGCCGAATCTGCCTGTCCCCGAAGGGCCGCGCCAGCACGATGTCGCGGACCCACCGGATAGTGCCGTCCGCGTGGTATATCTTGTAGGTATCGTCGCCCCGGTCAACCCGGCCGGCCACGAGCTCCCGGTACTGTGAGCTCACCCGCTCCCGTTCGTTATCGCAGATTATATCGAACCACGCGTCAAAACCCTGCTGAAAATACGCCACGGGCTTGCCGGTGATATCGGCCAGCACCGGGGACTGGTAAATGTATGAGAAATTGCCGCCGCCGTCGATGATGCCGCTCCAGATATAGGCCCCGACGGAGCTGAGTATCGACTTCATTTTTTCGAAGGCCGACCGGAGCTCGTACTCCACCGCTTTCCCGGCGGACACGTCGCGGGACACGCTGAATATCACGTCGGTGCCGCACAGCTTCCCCGGCATTACCTTCGTTTCAACGGAAATGTTCGCCCCTGCCTTTGAGCGGAAGGGGATGTCGCAGAGGTATCGTTCACCCATGATTATCTGGGAGTAGCTTTCCTCGGCCTCGGCTTTCCGGTCCGGGGGATACAGGTCAAAGACATTCATCGACAGGAGCTCCTCCATGGAGTAGCCGAGCCTCCGTATCGTCACGGGGTTGGTTTTGATGATGCTTCCCCTGATGTCGACGACAAAAAGAAAATCGCCGAGCATATCCATCATGACCTGCCATTCCTCCTCGTCGCCGTAACCGATCATGCCGATCCCTTCCGGGTGCGGCCCCGGCTTCCGGCTTCCGGCGATCATGGCCCTGAGCCGCTGCAGGTCCTCGATCAGCTCTTCTTTTGTCTTGTCCCTAT
This sequence comes from Spirochaetota bacterium, assembly GCA_017999915.1. NCBI lineage: Bacteria > Pseudomonadati > Spirochaetota > Spirochaetota bacterium. The sequence continues at coordinate 93,028 of JAGNKX010000013.1, read as the reverse complement.
CGCTCACAGTCACTCCTTTTCATTCCGCATGATGTCGCCTTCGCCCATCCCCCTCCTTCACTGGACAAACCGGAACGATTTCATCGCATCAACATCGGTATTGCATACCCTGATAAAATCCTCAAGCTTGATCACCTTGAATATGCTCTTGATTTCATCAGAGACATTGGACATCACGATGTCGCCCTTATGCTTCCGGATCAGCTTGGCGGTATTGATAAAGACGCCGATTCCCGAGCTGTCGATATAGCCGACATTTCTCAGGTCGATGTATATCTTCTGCGCCCCGCCCGCGACAAGGGTCTTCAGGTATATCCAGAGATCGTTCGAATTGTCGATATCGACCTTCTGGGGAAGGGTCAGCTTGAATACCGTGGTCGTGTAATCGATCTTGTCCAGCGTCACCGGGGAAATTTTAATGATGTCAAATTGTATGTTCATCGTCCGCCCCCATTCATAATGAGCTCCATTCCCGCCGCGCGGAGACACCCTCGCGGGCGGCCCCCGGTACGCGTGAAGGAACGGCCATCACACATGCCTGAAAAAATATATGACCTCGTCCTCTCTTTCAAAAAACTTGATGAACCTGTTCAGCCTCACCGGCTGCACGATGATATGCACCCGCTCCGGCATGGAAAGTATGACGATATCGCCGCCGCGCTGGCGCAGGTGCTTGGCGGCGTCTATGAGAACGCCTATGCCGGAGCTGTCGATGAAATCGAGGCCCGTCATGTCGATGACGATCTTTTTCACGCCCCCCTTGACCAGGGTGAGGAGAAAGACCCGCATGTCGCCGGCATTGTCCATGTCGAGCATGTCGGCCGCCATGACACGCACGATGAAATTATCATAATGAACGTCGCCGGCCTGCTGGTTGACGATATGGATTATATTGGAAATCATCGGTACCCCGCTCCCGTTATGAAAGAAAATCCACCGCGATTACGGTAATGTCATCGCCCAGTGTCGCATCAGAGTCGCCGCCGATCCAATCGAGAATCTCCTTGAAGATGGCGTCGACGAATTCCGACGCGCTGCTGTCCTGGTGAGTCCTGATGAACTCATGGAAGCGCGCCTCGCCGTAAAGCTTGCCCCCGGCATGGCGCGCCTCCAGGATGCCGTCGGTGTACAGTATAACCCTGTCGCCGGGAAGAATATCCGCCTCCATGATCGGATACTCCTTCTCGGCGTACCAGCCGATGGGCATGCTGTTTTCCAAATCCACCAGGAGACGCTGCTCCTTTTTCCTCCAGATGAGAAGCGGCCAGTGGCCGGCGTTGGACTGGCGCAACTTCCTCTCCGCCAGGTCGATGCAGGCGTAGCACGCCGTGATGAACTGGCCCCCGGTGTAATTGAGCATGGTGGCGCTGATGTGGCTCATGAGGACCGACGGGTTGCCGGCGTCCTGCCGGTGGAACGAGTAGGCCACCTTGAGCATCGAGCATATGAAGGCCGCCGGTATGCCGTGGCCCGACACGTCGGCCAGGAGGATCCCGAGGAGTCCCGGCCCCACCATCTGGATATCGTAAAAGTCCCCGCCCAGCTTGGTCATCGGCTCGTACTTGAGGGCTATGTCCACGCCGTCGATGACCGGGAAGTCCTGGGAGAGTATCGATTTCTGGATCTCATGGGCGATCTGTATGTCGCGCTTTATGATGGACAGCTCGTTGTTCAGCTTCACGGAATTCTGCAGGGATATGAGGCTGCTCACCCGGGCCAGGAGCTCCTGGCGGTTGACCGGCTTGGTGAGATAGTCGTTGGCGCCCGCCTCGAGACCGGCGACGACATCATCGGGCTTGTTGCGGGCCGTGAGCATGAGCACCGGCAGCTCGTAGGGGGAAAGCTTCTCCCTGATGAGGCGGCACACCTCGTACCCGGAGATGCGGGGAAGCATGATGTCGAGAAGCACCAGGTCGAAAGACGACTGATCGAGACGCTCCAGGGCCTGGGGGCCGCTCGCGGCGGTCACGACCTCGTAGCCCTCCAGGGTGAGATAATTGATCATCACCTGGAGAACCACCGGCTCGTCGTCCACCACCAGCACCTTCCCGCGGGCCCGGCCGGTCTTATTGGCTCCCGTGCCGGTGGTGCGAATATCGTCAAGGGTGATCCCCTGGAAGAGCGCCGGCATATCGGCGAAGAGCCCCGTCGCGCCCTGGCCCTGGCTTTCCCGCCCCGCCTCCTCCGGCGCGGCCGGGACCGTGAAGGAAAAGCGGGAGCCGGTCCCCTCCTCCGATTCCACCCATATCCTGCCGCCGTGGAGCTCCACCAGCTTTTTCGCGATGGACAGGCCCAGGCCGGTCCCGCCGTATATGCGGGCGATGGAGCCGTCGGCCTGCTCGAAGGTCTCGAAAATCCGCCCGGTCTTGTCCGGGGGAATGCCGATACCGGTGTCGGCGACGGTAACGGTGTAAAAGCCGCTGTCCGGGGAATCGTGCGCCGCGGTTATGGTTACGCCGCCGGCCTCGGTGAACTTCACGGCATTGCCGATCAGGTTCAGCAGGATCTGCTGGAGGCGGTTCTCATCTGCGTCGGCTATGGCCGTCTCGGGATCGATATCGACCCGGATATCCAGGGATTTTCTCGCCGCCATGGGCTGCAGGATGGCCTTCACCATCTGCGCCAGGGAATAGAGATTCACCGGCTTCCGGCTGAGGACGATGTCATGGTGCTTCAGCTTGGAAAAATCGAGGATATCGTTTACCATCCCGGCCAGGCGCCTCCCGCTGGAGACGATCAGGGAAAGGTCATGGACGGATTCCTCAGTGGGGGGGCCGGCGGCGCCGCCGATGAGGGACTCGGCGATGCCGATGATCCCGTAAAGGGGCGTGCGCAGCTCGTGGGACATGTTGGCGAGAAACTCGTCCTTGAGGACGTCGAGGCGCTTCAGCTCCTCGTTGGCGGCGCGGAGCTGGTCTATTTCCAGCTGCACGATCTGCGCCAGGTGATTGAAGGTGTTACCGAGGATCCCCAGTTCGTCCCGCGCCGTCACCGGGATCCGGTATTGCAGGTCCCCGCCGCCGATCTTTTCCACGCCCTCAATGAGGTGGCCGATGGGCCGCGAAATGAACATGCTCAGGACCAGGCCGAGAAGGCTCGCCAGGGCGACCGCGACGATGATGGCCGCGTAAATCATCAGGCGGAGCCTTCTGATGGGGCCCAGCACCACCGACTTCGCGTACACGAGCCTCGCGATGCAGACAGCCGGCTTCCCCGGGAGGGCCCCGAGGGAGACGAACTCATAGCACTTGCCGTCGACACCGGGAAAAGATACCTCCCCATGGCCGGGATGCTTTTTCAGGGCCTCCACGTCAGGCGCCTGGACTTTGGGCCCCGGTCCGCTGCCCTTGATGAAATTCCGGTCAATGTACCGGGAAAGGATAAGGCCGTTGTTTTTCTCTTCCGAGGAGATCAGTATGGCGTCGGCATAGACCAGGCCGTCATCGGCCAGCGGCTTCAGCATGGAGATCATGTCCCGGGAATCCACCATGGAGCTCTGGATATCACCGCCGTTCATCATCAGGATATTGAGGGTGGTGCGGGACAGCATGCGGCTGTTGATCTCTCCCTGGTGGGTTATGAGGGCGAGCTTTTGTTTTTCCTGCTGGTTCAGGATGAACAGGGAAAGGGGAAGGGTCGCGGCAATAATGATAGAAATGAAGGTGAGGATTAATTTGAATTTTAGTTTCAATCCTGTTCCTGCTCACTGGTATCAATCGGATAGCATCTTGAAGAAGCACCTTTGTCCGGTCAATGTTATGCGCTCCAATAATAAAATAGCAGAATATTGATTAATCAATCGAATTTTATTTATAAAAAACAATAATTTTTAATCATTGAGACGATCCGGCCCTTAATTCATGATTTCTTGAATTTACTCTGACACCTGAAATTAGAATATGACATTTTTTATTAAATTATTCAATTTATTCGGGCAAAAATAATCATGAGGGAAAAAAAGAGGGCTAGTGTTGCACCAGCCCAACAAGAAGTATTACCTTAAAATTTGCTAAGGAAAAATCCTCAGCACCTAAGCTGAATAAAGTGATTAAACATATTTTAGGAGGATTTGCCTAAAATATACACAGCTAAAGGCTAATTCTGATGGTAACGTAGCATATTAAATTTTAGAAGTCTCGTTTAGTTATAAATTTGGAACAAATATTTGTTTCAGATTTATAAAACAGTAACAAGAACTAACCCCTGCGGGGGGACTCCTAAGGGGCTTCGCCCCTTAACCCCGAGGCTGATACTGATTTCGGCGACAATCTTCGCGATTTTCGATCTTTTGCGGGGGGGCTCCTAAAGGGCTCTGACCCTTCATCCTGAAGCTGTCACTGTTTTCGACGATAATCATCGCGAGTTCCGACCTTTGCGGGGGGCTCCTAAAGGGCTCTGACCCTTCATCCTGAAGCTGTCACTGTTTTCGACGATAATCATCGCGAGTTCCGACCTTTGCGGGGGGCTCCTAAGGGGCTCTGACCCTTCATCCTGAAGCTGTCACTGTTTTCGACGATAATCGTCGCGAGTTCCGACCTTTGCGGGGACCTTTTAAGGGGCTCTGACCCTTAATATCTATACAGAAACAAGTTTATGACAAATAAATATCTCGAATTACAAACCCAGGGACTGAAGAAGGCATGTTTAAATGATATTTACCGCTATTATTACACATTTTTCTTTCTATATTCAGCTGGAGATATGCCCGTGGTCTTGCGGAAAGCCGAGTGAAAGGCGGAATATGAATTAAATCCCACCGCCAGAGCTATGGAAAGAGTATTCCGGTCTGCCTCATCGACAAGGAGCTTTTTCGCATCCTCAATGCGGAAACCATTGATATAGCTGTTGAAATTCTTATTATAATGCTGGTTCAAAAACTGCGAAAGCTGGTGCTGGGTGACTCCCAGGGCCTGGCTGAGCCTTGGCAGCGTGAGATCCTCGTCGCAGTAGAGCTTTTCCTTTATCATCATGGCGTTGAGCTGCTTGCCGAGGCTGTCCAGGTCCAGGCCGTTCAGGTATGATTTCGAGTACGATTCGTTGCTGACATGAACCGTGCCGTACTGGAGCAGGTAGGGATACCTCTGCCCCATCAGGTAAAAGCAGAAAATGACCAGACTCACCAGCAGGTTTATGATTTTCAAGGCCGGCAGCGACAGGGCGATGGTTCCCCCGAGGCCGATGATGCCGGTTATGACCCATATGACAAGGAACGAAAAGAGAAACACGGTCCTCTGTTCCGCGGGATTCCCTTTTTTCAGCTGGTGGACAATACGCATCATGGGCGCAGCTATATATATGATGGGGGAAAGGACGCTTCCGGTAAATATCACCCTCAGCATGATATGCTTGTCCTGGTTGAGCAGCTCGTACACGATCTCCCGCTGCATGTTGGGAGAATAGAGGAAATAGGATATGAGATAGAGCCCCACCACCAGGAGGGGTATAAAATGAAGGATATCCCTCCTCTGGAGCCTGTCCTTGTCGCCGGTAAGACTCTCCAGATAAAAGAAGAGAAGGGGCCCCATGCAGAGAACCACGGGCACCTGGAAAAAAAAGAGTATCGGATAATCGTAGATCTTCTGCGAATGGAGCAGGTACAGGGAAAAGGTAATAAAGCCCATGAGGGGCAGGATGGCGGCCAGGACCATGTTCCTGAAATCAAGGGGCCGGACGATGAGACCAAGGGCCATCACCAGGGAAAGTCCGCAGGCGAAAATAATGATTAAATCTATGGCTAACATGTATTATTTGATGTGGATTTATAATATAATAATAAAATTATGATATTTTCGTGATATAGCCAAAAATATGCAAGAAAAATAAGCTGTTTTCCGGTCCATTTTAGCAATATGAAGAATTACCCTTGAAAAAATGGTTTCGCGGAGCATCAGAGGAGTATTGTTATCGCTTCGTAGATGAATTTAAGGCCGAAAAAGGCGAGAACCACGCCGCTTACCGCGCAGACGCCCTTCTGGAACCTGTCGCCGAAGAACGCGCCGCCGCGGAAGGACAGTGCTGAAAGGGCCCAACTCCAGCCGAAATCGCAGAGCCAATGCATAGCCATGAAGACGGCAACGCCGGCTGCGCCGAAACCGGCCGATTCCACGACCATGGACGCCCCCACCGTGGCCCACCAGATGAGGAAATAGGGATTGGCCGCGGTGAGTATAACACCCGAGGCAAGGGGCGACCGCCCGTCCCGCGCCGCTGTCAGCTCCCCGCCGCGGAGGCTCCGGAGCATTCCCGCGGCCATAAAAAGAAGCACGATGCCGCCGGCGAATCCGACTGCGGGCTTCACACCGGGAAGGGTGAAGACGTACCCGAACCCGAACAGCACCGCGGCCATGAGGGGTAATTCGACCATGCCGTGGCCCAGGGCGATGAAGATGCCCGCATGGGGCGACTCGCTCCCCTTACCCACCGTGACAGCCGCCAGGGGCCCCGGCGCCATCACGCCGGAAAGGGAAATGAGAGCTGCGCCAGCCAAAAATTTCGCATATAACAGGTCCATATCGATCCAATACCATTGGACTATAATCAGCATCGATCATGCTTTTATGAAAATTATTCAAGTTAACAATTGATAACTTAAAGAAATCATTTGACGACCTTATTGATTAAATATAGTATCCGCGTCAAATTCCTCACCAGGACGTCAGGCAATGTTAAAACGTTTCAACCATTTTTTTCTATTTCGTTTTGATGACAGCGATTACCTAACCAGGAAAAAGGCCTCCCTCATCATGTTTTTCGCCATATTCCTGATCATTCTGCTCAATATAGGCGCTGCGGCGTCGCTATCCATCAGCGTGGACCGCGCCATCGAGTTTTACTGGTCAGCGGGCCCGGCATCGCTCTTTTCCATTTTCACGCTCTACCTTTTAAGGCGCGGCAAGCTCCAGGCGGCGGCCAATGTATTCGTCATACTCTGCTCCATCCTCGTGTTCACAATGTTTTTGAATAAAACGCCCCAGGTCGCCTATGTAAGCATGACCTATTTCATGTTCGTGTGCATCCTCTTCGCCGCGATATTCTCATCCCGCGCCGTAACGACGGGCATATTCGTCACCTTTTCCGTTTCCGACGCCGCCATGTTCATCATGAACCGTGAAACCATCGAAGGGGCGATGCTGCCTCTCATAAAGACCGGCCTTATCGACAGCCTGGCGGCGCTGACCATCGCCTATCTCATCGCCATGCTCTCCATCACCATCCTGGAAAACTCCATCCGCATCATAGAGGACGAAAAATCAAAGAATGAAAAGCAGTTCAGCAAGATCATGGACATACACACCATCGTCAGGGGGAGCTCGAGCCAGCTGAAAAAGGTCGCGGCCGACATGTCCCAGACGACGGCCTCCTTCTCGGACAATATTGAGGCCCAGGCTGCGACAATAAGCGGCATCGCGTCCACCGCCACCGACATGTCCAACGGCATCGCCCAGGTGAGCTCCAACACGGCGGACCAGTACGAATCCTTCGTCACGCTGATCGGCTCGATCAGGAACCTGGCCGTTGAGATCGATTCCCTCAAGGCCAGCTCCGAGGAGATCGCCAGCCTCTTCAGCTCGGTCATCTCCATCGTCAAGAACAGCGAGGGGGCCATCACACTCATCAACCGCAACTCCGGCGAGCTCCTGGACAGCTCCCGGAAGCTGTCCAGCGTCATGGAGATACTGGGCGAGATATTCGACAAGATACAGCTCCTCGCCCTGAACGCCTCCATCGAGGCGGCCCGCGCCGGCGAGCACGGCAAGGGCTTCGCCGTGGTCGCCCTGGAGGTCAACAAGCTCTCGGATCAATCGGTGGGAAGCCTCAAGGAGATCACGGACCTCATCCAGTCCAACAACCTGATGTCGACGGAGAGCATGGGCAGCATCTCCTCCACCGTGACGATGCTGAAGGAAATCGTCGACATCGTCAGCAGGGTGCAGGAAAAATCGCGCGAAATCTTCAGTCATATCAACGTGCAGGAGCAGATAAAGATCGATATCGAGGAGAAGGTCGATATCGTCCAGAAAAAATCGATCGACATCAAGAACGCCACACGGGCCCAGGATACGAACATGAACGAGATATCCGGAAACCTTGCCAGCATCAATACGCTGATCCAGTCCAATATCGACGCGGCCAGGGGGCTCTCCGCCACGTCGGAAAACCTCGCCCTCATGGCGGACGAGCTGGCCGAATTGATCAGCGGCACCGGGATCACGGAGCCTGTTTCGGCATAGGCCCTCCGGCAGGACCATGGACGCGATGAAAAAAATACGCACGGCCGACAAGGTCGTCCCCATCAACCGGATCGGCGACACGGAAAAATACATCCTTGTGCCGCGCCTGGAGCGGAAGCGTGCCGTGAAAAAGGTGAAGCGCCTCATCAGGGTCAAGGGGGAGTGTTATTTCACGCAGGGCGTCCCGGTGGCCCTCATCGATTTCATTTACCGGGCGGTGGTGAAGCTGGGGCTCAGGAACCGGAAGCTGATATTCTCCCGCGGATCGGTGAAGATCAACGGCAGGCCCACCAGCAATGTCGTCGAGGTCTACGACCTTGACTGGGACCTGGGCACGTCCGTCATCATCCCGATGAAGCGCGCCTATGGCGACATGCTTGACTTTACCGTCGGCGGCTCCTCCCGCAGGCTGCGTCTCATGGAGATCATGGTCCTCTCGGGGATGCTAAAGCTCGTTTGCGCGGATAAATCCGAAAAGTGGCGGTCAGCCAGGGCGGCGTCGATCATGGCCCTGGGATGGGAAGTTTTGAATAAAGCGAATCCGCCCGACGTGTCCCCGGGAACCCCCGATTGAAAGACCGGCGCTGAAGCAGGGACGTCCCCTACCCTATGACGTCCCGGAGCTTGGCGGCAAAATCCTCGAAGTGGTACGGCTTCTGGACGAAACCGGATACCCTGTTGTTACCGGCAAAGCGCTCCGATATCTCGTATTCGCTGTACCCGCTGGAAATGATAACCCTGACGCCGGGCTTGATACGGTTCAGCTCCTTGAAGGTCTCTACGCCGTTCATCATCGGCATCGTGAGGTCGAGGATGACGCACACGATGGATTCGATGTTCTCCCTGAACACCGCGATCGCCTCGATGCCGTTGACGGCGGTCAGCACCGAGAAACCGAGGAGCTCCAGCATGCGCTTGCCCACGGAAAGAACCGATTCCTCGTCATCGACCATGAGGATGGTGCCGATCCCCCGCCACGAGCCGGACGTTGAACGCCGCATCAGCTCATGACCGTCGCCGTCTCGCGATACGGGAAAGAACACCCTGAAGGAAGTTCCCTTGCCCGGCTCGCTGGTGATCCTGACCGCGCCGCGGTGGCCCCGGACGATCCCCAGAACGGCGGCAAGGCCGAGACCGCGGCCGGTGAACTTCGTGGTGAAAAATGGCTCGAATATCCTGGCTATGGTCCCGCGGTCCATGCCGATGCCGGTATCGATCACGTCTATAAACGCGTACTCCCCCTCGGGAAGGTTATCGTCGAGGTAGGTCTCTTTTAAATCGACCCTGTTCAGGTGCGCCGAGCCGATCGTGATCATGATGGCGCCCGTTTCATCGCCAATAGCCTCGGACGCGTTAATGACAAGGTTCATGATGATCTGCCGCACCTGCGCCGCGTCGCCGTTGATCATGGGCATCATGTCGGGGAACTCGAAGCGGACGGCTATCTTCTTGGATATGGAAACCTCCAGGAGCTGGGTGATCTCCTTCACCATCTCGCGGAGATCGATCGACGAAAGCTCGAAACGCCCCTTACCCGAATAGGCGAGCATCTGCCTGCACAGCTCGGCGGCGCTGAAGGAACCCTTCTGTATCTCCTTCAGGTTGTCCCAGACCGGCGAATCCTCCCCAATCTTCATGATCGCCAGGTCGGCGTTGCCGAGGATCCCCGTGAGGATGTTGTTGAAGTCATGGGCGATGCCGCCGGCCAGAACGCCGAGGCTTTCGAGCTTCTGGGTGTGCTGCAGCTGCGCCTCAAGGCGGCGGCGCTCTTCCTCGATGCGGTGACGCTCCGTGACGTCGATCATGAGGCCCGTAATGCCGACGATCTGGCCGTCCTCTATGGCCAGCCTTCCCGACGTGCGCACGTAGTGGACTTCCCCGTTCTTGTCAACGGCGCGGAACTCCCGCGGCGCCATCGACTCGCCGGAGAAGATCCTCGCAACATCCGTCATCATCATATGTATGTCGCTCTGGTCGACAAAAAAACTGAAGTGCTTGCCCACCACCTCTTCGGGCCTGTATCCCGCGATCTGCTCGATGACCGGGCTGATATAGGTGAAGCGGCCGGTCGTATCGGTGCTGAACACCACGTCCGATATGTTCTCAAGGAGGAGGCGGTATTTTTCCTCGCTCTTCCGGAGGGCCTCCTGGGCCTGCTTGTGCTCGGTCATCTCCCGCTCGAGGAGATGCGTACGCATGCGCACACGCTCCTCCAGCGACTGGTTCAATCCCCGTATTTCATCCTCCCTACGCTTCAGCTCGGTGATATCATGAAACACGACGAGCCTTCCGATGGAACGTCCGCGCTCATCGCAAAGCGGCGAGCTCCGCACATCGTATACGGCCGTGGCATCACCGGTGACATGGATTTCCTTCTGACCGCCGTTCATCTGCCCGCCGGGAAAAAGAAGGCCCGGCTCAATGCGCGACGAAACCACCGCCTGGAGGTCATGGCCGACAACCGAGCGCAGTTCAACGCCGAAAAGCCCGCAGGAGGCAGGGTTCATTTCCGCGATGTGATTATTCCCATCAAGGACAATAACGCCATCGCCCATGTTCCGTATCAGCACGTCACAGGCCACCGGCACGATGTCCAGGAGACGGTACCTCAGGATGCCCAGTGCCAAAAGCGCTCCGGTAAGAGTGAAGGCGATCGGTGTCGTATCCAGGCCAGGAATCGGCACAATCTCGGCCACGTAAAATAAATTGCCGATCCACAGCAGCGCCATGGCGATAACCATGAGCACCGACTGAGACCGGTACAGTTCCGGAGAACGGAACGCGCTCCGGATGAGGATGAAAGTCGCGGCAAAAAGGACGGCGTAGCTGTAGGCGAAAAATATCCAGAATGCGATCCCGTGCCCATAGATGAGAAGCGGACCATTGCTGTAAATTCCCGCGGTTGCCATGACGGGTGTAATCACGCTCCAGAAAAGCCAGTGCCACTCATTCGTGGCCGCCATGGACACGCTTGCGACAGGGACCACCCAGAGGAGAAGCATGCGCCGATCGGCTATCCACTTAACGGAGCGGTTATACTCAAGCGCCACCAGGAGCCAGAGGACTGGAACACTGGCGATCCCTATATAGGCAAGCTTGACAAACATGACCTTCATGGCCGCGTCGGCTGTCAGCAGTTCGAGGGCGGCGGTCATGGCCCATTCGCAAATGGCGATCATATACAGGCCCAGGGGAACGCCGATACTGGAAATATGGCGGCGTCTCAGAGAATAGACCGCCAGCATGAGGGCGCAACAGGCGGTCACCACCATGATGCCGCTGATCAAGGGAAATCCGAAATTCATCGCCTCCGATACCATGCAGTATGAATACGCGGCAACAGCCGTCTCCTCCCGGAGATCCGCAGCTGTTAATCATAGGGCAAATCAGCGTATTTGGACTATAACCAGACCGGAAGATATGTCAATTATTAAATAATCATTGGATAATTAGTTCATGTCTCGACGGTTTGACAAGGTTGCCACGTCCCCGCTCGGTAACCGGGCGGGAGGATATTCCCGGATCCAATCACGAGTTATCCGGATGTTTGCGTTTCAAGCCATGATTTAGATTTGACATAATCAGCGGCTATACATCATGAATAATCCAGACCGGCATACCGATGTATATATGAAAACCGGCGTACCATATCATGGCAGACACCATAGACAGCATCTACCGGGAACTGAAGAAGCAGGTAAATCCCCATCGATTAAAGGAAATCAGCGTGGATATCATAGCCAGGTACCGCGCCCATGACAGGGATGGCCTTGCCTTCTATGGAGAGCTTCTGGGTCTCGACACAGCCGCGGCCACCATGAGCAGGCTTTTCGCCAGCATTATCCAGCAGTACCACCCCGACAAGTTGACAAAGATCATCAACGAAATCGAAGATCATTTCAAAAACAATAAACTGGAAGAGATGGTCCGGCTGCGGGACATCTTCATCTTCAAGGGAGCTCCCCGGCCCCTGTCGTACCGGCCTGAGATCCGGGCGGAAGAGACCTATGGTTACGGCGATGATGATTTCGGATATGATGAAAAGGCCGTGTACGAGGAAGATTTCACCGAAGGCGAAGAAATCGATGAATTCGAAGAAGCCTATGAAGACCACGAGCGGGGCTTCATCGAGGCCCTCACCAGGCTGGTCTTCGGAAACCTGGATCTCGCCATCACCATAGAGGACGTCCAGGGCCTCGAGGGTGAACTGGACCTTTCAGATTACGATATCGTGGACCTGAAGGGCGTTGAGCACTGCATGAACATAAGCAGCCTGAACCTGTCAGGGAACGACATCCGGAGCATCGGCCCCCTGTCGCGGCTGACACAGCTGGAGTCGCTCTTCCTCTCAGGGAACGGCATCCGGAACATCAGCCCCCTTGCCGGCCTTGTCAACCTGAAAGAGCTGGACATCTCCTTCAATGAAATCGAGGACATATCAGTTCTGAAGAGTTGCGACAGCCTCCTCTACGTCAACCTTATGGGGAACCCGGTCAGGGATGCCGCCACGATCAGGGAGCTGACCGAAAGGGGCGTGCTGGTGGTGTATTAGGGCGTGGAAGGTCCGAACAAGCCTGGGGACTGATAGTTATCGGTGACTTCCGGGGTCAGAGCAGCCGTAAAACCGATTGTTATCGGTAAAAGCTGCCATAGGACCGATTGTTATCGGTTAAAATCGGGGTCAGAGCAACACTGGGACCGATTGTTATCGGTTGTTATATTGATTTATTCATTAGTAATGAGTAAAAGATATACAAAAATATTTTTTTATATAGCATCGTGAATAATATCAATGTCACGTGGTTCGGCGGCGCCTCCGGTACCGGGCTAACCCTCCCTACACTCCCAGGGAGAGTTCCGCGGCGCCCCTGGTACAGGTATATGCCGTTTTTTATCATAGTTTGCAGAAATATTATCAACCAACTCATAAAATAAATTGGAGGATGCCTGATGAAAAATAAGTTTGCCATTGTCCTGGCAGTACCCTTGCTTATTATGCTTTTCACATCTTCGCTCTACGCCTATGGTCTCGGCTTCTTTGGGGCCTTTGACGGTGGAGAAGTAAACTGGGGAGGCAAGGCCTATGCCCACATGGCATTAGGCGGGGGTTTTGCCCTGGACACAAATCTCGCCGCAGACAGGCTTTTTAACTACCGTCTGGATTTAAGTGTCCATTATACGGATGATGAGAAGCGTACTTGCTTCAGAATGAACTCGGTCCATTATTTCGGATTCGGAGTTGTACGAAATAAAGTCGTCCGTTTCTGGCTGGGACCTCAACTCACGATAGGGGGAATGATATGGCGCGTTGAGGGGCTTTACGCAGCCCTTGGCTTTGCCTGTGGCCTTAATATTCATTGTGGAGATGTTTTCACTCTGTCGATCACCCTTGCTCCCCGTTTTGTCTTTGGATACGCCAATAATGCCGGCGGGTATGGAGTAGATGTAATGACCACCATTGGATGTATGTTCAGGGTAGGAGGTGATACATATAGTTCCGACATCCAGTAACGTGCGATGAATTCAGTACAGGAACATGGGACATACGGCCCTTAACTTGAAGCAATTCCGGTCCCCTGTCAACAGGAAACGCTCTGGGCAGGGGCCTTGAAATTTTAGTCGATAAACTCAACTCTTCCCCATGAATTCATTGATACTCCTCTATGTAGTATAATAGATCCATTCATCTTGTTAACATTTTAATGCTATGCGCGAGTTTTGACGCCCGGTCGCCGATCCCGTAGATGGCGGGAATGATCGAAGGCGCCGAATCCCCGCTTTTCACCGTACCGGCAAGCATCATGAGGGCAAGTACCGACAACCCGGCCGCGTACCACGGCGAAACAAGGCCGTAGCCGATGATAAGAAACGTAAGGTATGCTGTTGATGGCAGCATGAGGACAACGGCGCTCACCAGGCCGGGCGCGACTGATCTGAACCGCAGGGACCAGTATACATGCTGCAGCGCGTTCGCGGCGGAGAACGCGATCGCGGGAAGGATGATGTATGCCGCAACGCGCGGACTTGACGGCAGTGTCGCCGCGGCGCACCAGGCAAAACCGATCATGCAGACGACACCGATCCAGGCCCGGGCGTTTCGATCGTTGTGCGTCGCCGGCAGTCCCGCAAAAACCCTCTTTTCAAAGCGTGCGATGTTCCATTCCTCGATTTCATGGATAACGAAAAACAGGTAAAAAATCCATAACGATTCACTCAGGCTCACGCATGCAATCATTGTCATTACATAGCTCACGGTATTCCTCCTTCTGAAAGATAAATTTCTTCACGGGCCACTCAGCGCAAAAATCGCTTTAACTTCATTGCGTAAAGAATCCATCGGTATGCATGCACTCTGGATACTCTTTTCCTGATCATCATCTCCGCGATAACCGCAACCCTGGCCGGATCGAGAGTGATGAAACGGGGAACATCGGGCGCATGCCCTCCCACGTTTTCATGGAACGACGTATTCATGGGGCCGGGAAGAAGAAGCCCCACCTGTATACCGTGCTTTTTCAGCTCGAGGCGGAGCCCTTCCGTGAAACCCGCCAGGGCGAACTTCGTGGCCGAGTATACGCCGCTTTCGGCAAAGGACATCTCGCCGAGAAGCGACCCGATATTGAGGACGTATCCCTCTTTTCCGCCCTTCATGAGCGGCAGCATCGCCCTGGTGCAGTAAAACGCGCCGAAGAGGTTCACCTCGAAGTGTCTTCGCATCTCATCGCCGCTCATTTCAGAAACCGGTTTAAGGATGCCTATGCCGGCGTTGTTGATAAGCGCATCGACGCGTCGATATGTTGCGCCGATTGTCCGCGCGATGCCCGCGACGGCCCACTCGTCGGTGATATCGCACGGGAACGCATCGGGCGAGTATCCGGCAATGTCCGAAACGGTCCTCTGCGCCGATTGCAGCGATTCCTCCGAGCGCGCGACAAGGATGACCCGCGCACCAGCCCTGCTCAGGCGCAGGGCCATCTCCCTTCCGAGCCCCCGCGACGCTCCGGTTATGACGATCGTACTTCCCGATATCTCCATGGCAAAACTCCTCTATACGTCGGTGATGATCATGATCGTTCGATCATGGTTCCTCGCCCGTGCCGGCGTGCGAACATCAGTACGCCCACGAGGGCCGAGATGAAGCCGCAGAAAAATCCTCCGATACCGTGATTTATGGAATTATCAAGAATCGAAAGGGGCATGGGAATTATTAAATAGTTAAGCGCCGCCGACACGGCGAAGCTTGCGATACCGCCGATGCAGGCGATCTTTGCGGATGATAAAAATGTGTGTTCCATGACTCTCCTCCGGTAGTTTTGTATGAATTCAATATACCGGAGGATTCCGATGCGGTAATTGATGTATGTTAAGATTCCCTGAAATTCGCCCGGATCCTGCTCAGCGATTCAGGGGTAATGCCCAGGTACGATGCGATGTGGTACTGGTTCAGCCTTTTCTCAAGATTGGGGTAGTCTTTCAGGAATCGTCCATACCGCTCCTGCGCATTGCACAGCAAAAGCTCCGCTTCCCTCTTCTCCTTGATGATAAACAGCAAGTCGGATAATTTTTTCGCCACCGACTGCCAGCATGCGTGGCCGGCCAGCAGGTCGCGGTACGTATCGTAGTCGAAGACATACAGCTCGGTATCTTCCAGCGCCTGGATATAGAAACTCGATCCTTCCCTCAGCAGGAAGGCGCTGTAGGAAATCGCCAGCGTGTTCTCCATGCAAAAATGCTTGGTGATTTCCACGCCGTCGGTATTGATGTAATACAGTCTCATGAGGCCGGCAACCACATACCCGATATGCCGCGGAACCTCCCCGGCTTTCAAAAAGAACTCGTTTTTGTTCAGTCGTACAGTCCTTCTCCGTTTAATGACTGCTTCAATCTCCTCCGCGGGAATATTATCCGGGAAATTCATCGATTCGACCAATTTATGAAGGTAATCCATTGCCATATATGTCAACATCCGACAAAGTGATATGCATTCAGTACGGGAACATGGGACAACCGCCTATTATCTAAAATAATTATGGCACAACCGAGCCCCCGTGACAAGCAAAAAAGCAGGGGCATATAACGATGAAATATCAATTAACGCAATTCAATATCTCTTGAAAATTTATCAATATAGAGATAGAGACAAATAATACTCACAGGGGATTTTTATGAAAAAAAGAATACTTGTTTTATTCAGCATTACAATACTTGCCGTTTTCTTCAATGCGAATTGTGACACATACACGAAGGAAGAAGTTGATAAAAAAACGAATGACCTGTTGCTTGTATCGTTACTTCCCCATACTTCCGGTGAAACGGTTGCGTGGGGATATATCAGTTTTGACGGGACTATTCGAGGCGGATCGGGTAATTATACCTGTACATATGCCGCAACCGGTAGCTACACAATAAGATGGACCGGATCTTTGAGAACTCTAAACCGGGAGACGGTTGTTATTGCACAAATTCAAAGCCTGTTCACACCTTCTTTGATAGTATATTTCCCAGCCGATGATGGTAGTTACATCGAATTTCGAACATACAATAATACTGGAGCCGCGACAACTAGTAGTTTTTCATTTGCCGTGATAAAGTAAACAGAGGAAACAACATGTCCTGGATATATTTACTTCTCGCCGGTTTCATGGAAATAGGCTGGCCCCTGGGGTTCAAGCTGGCGCAGACATCAAACTACAAGATGCCCTGGATAGCCTTTTCGGTCCTGAGCATGGCCGCCAGCGGCCTCTTCCTGTACCTTGCCCAGAAGACGATACCGATCGGAACCGCCTACGCCGTATGGACCGGCATAGGCGCCGTCGGCACCTTCTCCCTGGGCATCCTTTTCTTCAAGGACCCGGCCACCACGATCAGGATCGCGTCGGCCGGGCTGGTGGTCATTGGCCTTATCGGCCTGAAACTGTCGCACGGATAAGACTAAATCCACCCCAGGATGCCGGCAAAGACGATGACCATGGCCGCGTTCAAGGCGAACATGGAGCCGATAACTATCTTCTGCGTCTTCGGCTTCCAGTCATAGCAGTACATCGCCACCACCCAGAAGGGGATGTAGACCGTGATAAACACGGTCAGGGCGCCCCACCATGGGTACACCCACACAAAGGCGGGCGTCTTCACCAGAAATATCTCGAAAACCGAAAAAAAGGCCGCGTTGAAGATCGCTATAAGGAGGCGGTTGTTCACTCCAAATATCTTCGCCTTCGGGTCCTCCGGGAGGATCTTGCTGAAAATGAGGCCCGCGATGGAGAACATGAGGCTCAGCTCGACCCCCACGCCGATGAGGATGAGGAAGGCCGTCCCTGTCGGCACGGTCCAGAGGGCGTGGCCGCTGAAGTGCTGTATCAGGCCGTTCACGATCTCCATGAACCAGTGAACCATGTAGAGCGAGAGCCCTGCGGCGATTCCCTTCCAGTTCTTCTTCGCTATTTCATTGAAATACGCGTACATGACCAGGGCGAAGAGCGTGATCACGTACCACTGGAACGGCGAGCCGCTTCGCAGTAACTTCAATGCCTGTTCGGTCGCTTCCGGATTGTTTAGCATAGGCGCCTCCTGTTTTTCAATATTTCATGGATTCCAGATCAAATCCCCCTCCCTTGATGGGAGGGGTTAGGGGAGGGTGTGATATACCACTTTGAAAACATCGGGAATCTCCACCCCCACCAGGCCTCCCCCATCAAGGGGGAGGTGAATCTTTACTCTACGGCTTCGCCACCACAACCTTCTTCGATATAAGGCCCGCTTCAGTGGCCTCCTTTTCCAGGCTTTCGCGGAAATCGGGATGGGCGATCCCGATCATGGCCTTTGCGCGGTCCTCGATGCCCTTGAGCCAGAGATCGGCGATGCCGTACTCCGTGACCACGTACTGGACATCCGACCGGGGCGTGGTCACCACGGTCCCCGGCTGGAGCGTCGACGTGATGCGGTTGATGGGACCGCTCTTCCCGACCGACATGGAATTCAGCGCTATGAAGGACTTGCCGCCCTTGGAGCGGCGCGCGCCGCGGACGAAATCGAGCTGGCCCCCGGTGGAGCTGAACATGTTGAACCCGATCGACTCCGAGCAGACCTGGCCGGTGAGGTCCACGGTCAGTGCGTTGTTGATCGATATGAAATTATCGTTCATGGCGATATTGTTGATGTCGTTGATGTAATGGATCGGCATCGATTCAAGCATCGGGTTGCGGTGCATGAACTCGTAGAGCTCCTTGGAGCCGACGCCGAAGCCGAAGGTGATCTTGCCGGGATAATAGGCCTTGTATTTCCCGTTGATGACGCCCTTCTTCGCCAGGTCCATCATCGAGTCCGTCATCATCTCCGTATGCACGCCCAGGTCCTTCTTGTTCTCGAGAAAAAAGCCGACGGCGTTGGCGATACCGCCGAAGCCGAGCTGCACCGTGGCGCCGTCGGGAATGCGCTCGACAATATGCGCCGCGATCTGCTTTTCCACGTCGGTGATGGGAATGTTCGGAAGGACCGGGATATCGTAATCCTGCTCGCAGATGCAGGTGGCCTGGCTCACATGGATGTGCGCGTGGGTGCCGAAGACGAAGGGCACCTTCTTGTTGACCTGGACCACGACCTCGCGGGCCGTCTTCAGGATGGAATGGTTCACCGACGCGCCGCCAGGTCCGTAGCTCATATAGCCCCATTCGTCCGGCTCGGAACAGACCATGAAGATCACGTCGGGTTTCAGCTCCTCCGTTATGAGATCGTCAAAATTCGAGAAGCTGCAGGAATTGACCTTGATATTGCCCTGGGGCATGAAGATGCGCTCCAGGGGTCCCAGGAACAGGGCCAGGTGCCCGATATGTCCCTGGTATTTCGCTTCCAGGTGCGGCAGGGGCCGCATCATGAGAGCCGATGACATGGCCACATTCTCCAGCTCTTCATACCGGGCCGCCAGCTCCACCATGAGATCATAGGCGGCGCAGGGCCCGCCGGCGGTGCATACAAAATCGCCGGATCGAACTACTTTTACGGCATCTTTGATCGAAACGAGCTTTTGCTTATAGATATCTTCCCAACCCATCGACTCCTCCTGAAGGTATAATTAACCCGGTGGCACGCACGGGATTTGATGCTTTGAGAAATCTAAATCAGGTTAGACAGTAACAGTATGATGCAGATAATTAATACTAATACTCACGTATAAATGAATGTCAATACTTTATCTATACATTTTTCCCGGAGACATAGCGGTTTTTTGGGTTTTTTTTAATGGTGGGAATGTCTCAGCGATCAAATAATTTACCGGATGATAAACAACTTGATAAAATCCGCAGACAGTAAAGGGCTCCTCATACCGCCCCATCACTTCAGGCATTCCCATGAGTCAACGGCGACATGGTACTCGGTGCAGGCCTCCTTGCGGCGCGGGTCCTTGGAAGACCCTTCTATCTTCACCACCGTTCCGGAGGCGCGGACCCTTCCCTCGCAGGCGATGGGGCCCTTCGAGTATATCACGATCTGCTGCTTACCCATGTCAAAATAGGTCTCGTGGCCATAGCCGCGCGGCGGCGCCATCATGTGCTGCCAGATCTCCCTGGCCACGGCGCCTTCGACGACGACCCTCGCGCCTTCGCGCCCCCACAGGGCGCTCCCTTCCCTGACAACGGCCGGCGCCGACGCGCACCCGGCGGAAACGCACCATGCCGCGGAGACAAGCAGGAATCTCAATCGTCCCATAATCACCTCCTATTTCGATATCATTGAGCCCGTGCCGCGGCGCTCCCGTCCGCGCCTATTGGTATTTCAGGAAGCATATCCGGTTCTTCCCCTCGGCCTTGGCCCGGTACAGGGCCTTGTCCGCCAGGGCGATGAGCTCCTTGCTGTCGCGGCACTCGGTCTGGTCGTCAAGCATGGCGATGCCGAAGCTCCCGGTTATTTTAAGCTCAGGATAGTCCTTGATACGGATTTCCTCTATGCTGCGGCACATGCGCCCGGCCACGATGACCGCCTCTTCCTCCCCGCAATAGGGAAGGATCAGGACGAACTCGTCTCCCCCGTACCGGCCCACCAGGTCGTATTTTCTGATCATCTGCCCTGTTTCTTCCTCGCTTTTCTCGAAGAATTTCGACTTGGCGTCATACTCCCGCAGGCCGGACTTGAATATGTCCGAGATGCGGAGCAATATCTCGTCCCCCACCTGGTAGCCATAGCTGTCATTGAACACCTTGAAGTCGTCGATATCGATCATCACCACGCACATGGAGAAGCGGTGACGCTTCGATTCATTGATCAGCTCCAGGAGCCGTCCGTGGAACGCGGCATGGTTATAAAGGCCGGTCAGGCTGTCCCGCAGGGCCATCTCGGACAGGATCCTGTTCTTGTCTTCAAGCTCCTCGGTGAGGATTTTAAGCTGCCGCGTACGCTTGTCGACCTTCAGCTCCAGGGTGAGGTTAAGATCCTCCAGCTGGTTGGTCACCCTGATGAACCTGACCCCCAGCACCACGGCTGTGCCGACATAGAGAAACACGGACACATGGGGAAGCACCATGATCTGCATGAACGGACTGTTGATGCCGGTTTCACAGGGCAGGAACTTTATCAGAAACGCAAGGCCGTCATGGATCGCTCCCAATACCAGCATGACGCCGAAAAAGCCGAAGAATTTCACAAAGGAGTGCTTTCTCGCCAGGGCCGTCACATGGCAGGAAATATGGTACAGGCCGATGAAGAGAGTGACCAGGATCAAAGCAAGGGCGCCGGCGCGCAGCTGACTTTCGTCGGTAATCAGAAACGCTACAGACACAACAACGGCCAGATAAGACCAGAGGGCAATTTCGATTTTTTTCCTTCTCAGATTGTAAATGCGGTGGAGAAAAATCGGATGAAAGGTGTTCACGCCGGCCCAGGCGACGCCGAGGACCTTGAAGCGGGTCAACATGGTCCCGTATATGTCCCAGTAGGTGCACATTTCCAGCATCATGAAAAAAGCGCACAGGAGCTGCAGCCAGAAAAACAGGTATTCCTGCGATTTGGGCCGGAAGATGTTCACGAAAATGGTGAAGATCATGATGGTGAGGCCGATGGCGATGATAATAAAGCTGAAATCGATGAAGATGAATCCGTCCAGGATCCTGTGGGCGCTCCACTCCCGCATGTTCGCGACGGCCATGGCGCCGGTGATCTCGCAGAACTGGTTGTAGGATACGCGGACGGCGATGACGTTTCCGGCGCCTGCGCGCACCAGGGATTCGTTCACCAGGTAATAGCGGGGATGATACCACATGGAATGGGCCTGGGGCGGGAACTCCCCCGTGCGGCCCACCCTGATGCCGTTGAAGAACGTTTCGTCCGCGTTGGCGATCCTTCCCAGGATGAGGCCTATGTCTTCCCGGGGCAGGTCCTTGTGCAAATGGATCGTTTTCCTGAGCCACAGGGTGCCGCTGATACCGCCTTTCTTCGAAAGAATATAGGGCATCATGACGCCGGGCAGGGCCACGGCGTCCCAGGATGAATCGTCATAATCGGGCGCGGCGTATTTTTTGTCATCGCTGAGCGTGATTTTCCATTCACCGGCAAGGGAAAACCGCTCTTTCAGGGATGTCACCTCGCTCCGGGAATGAGAGGCCTTTCCCCATGACGGAAAGGCAGTCAAGGCAATGGAAAAAACCGCCACAGCGAAGACTGATAGCTTGTACGTGGATGAATGGATCATGGCATTTTTGAATAATTTGGAAAAGAACTGATAAATTATCAAGATAATATTATAGCCGGAAATGAAATTCTTTGGTTTAAGTGTACCGCCACTTTATGATTAAATCAATTAAAACACTGATAATATTTTTGATATTTCCTTATTCACCCCCTATACTTGTAGTATCATCGTATACATCCCTCTGATCATGGATTGTTCCTTTGTTCTCTCGCCATTAATCCGCGTCCAATAACTCTAATCACGAGGAGGGAATATATGGATAAGCAGGAAAACGTTTATCAGAGATTACGGAGGGAGATCGACAAGCTGCCCATCCCCTATCCGGAAACGAAATCAGGGGTTGAAATCAAGCTTTTAAAACATCTATTCAAGCCGGCAGAGGCCGAGATAGCGGTCAATTTAAACATCCTGCCGGAAAATCTAAAGAGGATACATAAACGGGTGAAAAAAAACGGCATTAACATTTCGGCCGGGGAACTGGAGGAGAAGCTCGATACCCTTGTTAAAAAGGGCTCCATCATTGGGGGAAGATACTATGAATCAAAAGGCAAAGGAAAAATCTACAGCCTGGCGCCGCTGGCTATCGGGATGTTCGAAAACCAGATTGATCGCCTTACAAAGGAATTTGCACGGGATTTTGAGCGATACATGAAAGAAAATTTTAGCGACGAGGTCGTTAATGTTAAAACCGTTCAGATGCGCACCGTGCCAGTCAATACATCCATAACGCCGGAACGCCGGGTTGAACCGTACATGGACATGCGGGAATATGTCAAGAACATCAAGGATGACATAACGGTCACCAATTGTGTCTGTCGGCAGTCCAACGACGTGACCGGTCATAAGTGCAAGCATTCGAACATCAGGGAAACCTGCCTTCAGTTTCATGATTCCGCGCGGCATGTACTGGGCCTGGGAGTGGCCAGGAAAATAACCAATGAAGAAGCCCTGGCCATCATGGACAGGGCGGAGAAAGCCGGTTTTATCTTCAACCCCCAGAATTCGCAGGAGCCTCAATTCCTCTGCTGCTGCGACGGAGACTGCTGCCATGTGCTGCGGGCATTGAAAATGTATCCCAGACCCGCCGAAATGATCAAATCGAATTATTACATGGTAATCGATGCTGCGCAGTGCAAGGGGTGCAAAAAATGCGTGGAAAAATGCCCTATGGACGCAATTTCAATGAAGGATAAAACCGCCATGGTCAACCTGGACCGCTGCATCGGCTGCGGCGTGTGCGCCGCCCCTTGCAAAAACAACGCCCATATGCTCAGGAAAAAAGAAAACACCCAGGTGCCGCCCAAAAACCATGACGCCCTGTATCAGAAAATCATGACGGAACGTTTCGGAACGGGAAGAGTTTTAACAATGGCGGCCAAATACATGGCCGGCTTGAAGGCATGAATTTGCGAAGGGTATGATCATGAATGATATCGCCCCGGGAGACGGACTCAGCCCTATCCGGTCCCATGATCACCGGCGAAAAGATCATTGACATCTATCTTTTAATGATCCTACAGTTCATCTTCAGCGTCGGCCTGTACGAGCTTTTCATCGGTCCCCTGGAAACGCCGGAATGGCTGAAGATCGCCACCATAGACCAGCTGATGGCGGCCGTGGCCAGCGTCATGGCCCTGTTCCTGGCGATCTTCTTCGCGCACCTGGCCATGAATGCCCGGCAGATGATTGACGTTGCCTACGGCGGCGGCAGGATAGCCGCCGTGATCGACACCCTTGTCTTTATTACAAGGTAAAGACCTCCCATGATGGAATTGGGGCATCAATAACAGGCCCAGGAGTTCGGCTATGACCAGCTACCGGGTTAGCCTCCGAAACGATCGAAACACGGAATTTCCGGTGGAAAGGGCTTTTTCGCAACCCTGAGAAAAAAAATTTAAAAATGACGCGCCGTTCATGCTTCGAGACGCGCCGTTCATGTGAGCGGAACGTTCCAGACCTTGAATTTTTTCTTTATTAATAATAATTTAGTGTTATATATGCCTGTATCAATTTTTAAAAAAAGCCCCTGCGGGAGGGTTATAATAGTTATGCCTTGGCTTTTTTACTTATCAGGAGAAGGATATTGAAGAATAAGTTATTATTCATATCATGCTTCATTTTACTCACAATAGGCTTTTCCCCGTCCCTGTATGCCTACGGCCTCGGTGTCTATTTCAACGGCGGAATAGGGGAATCGCGGCTAAAAAAATATTACCTGTACGCCTCCGCCCCCGTGTATCTGGATTTCTATTTCAAGGGGATGAACTATATCTACGGCGCCGGGCTGGTCTTCGATACCTGTGTCGGCGGCGATTCTCTGGTCAACTACCGGCTCCAGGTGGGGTTTGACGAGTTCAGGTATCCCCGGCCGCCCGGCATCATCTTTGCGGAATACAATTATGTGCCGCCATTGACCCATGGCCATGCCTTCCGCCTGAGCCTTAAAAACACCGTGGGATTCGCCTTTTTCCGCAGCCGGTCGGTCCGTGCCTGGGCGGGGGTAAGCCTATCATCGGTCTATTATCCGAACAACCTGTGGAGCAGGGATATCAACATTGTCATCCCGCGCCTCTTTTCCCCCGGAGTCGTCCTGGGATTGAACTACCATGTAATGGAAACACTATCCTTCATTTTTGAAGGGGGGCTGTTCTACGAGTGGTCCGTTCCGCGCCACAGGCTGGATTACATGAATTCTCTGGCGGGGTATCTGTCCGTGGGAGTGATGTACAGACCGCAAAAGCCGAGTACGAATATAAGACTGCAAAGCCCGGAAGTCATAAAGGAAAAGGAAATCCTTAAAGAGGAAGTGCAAAAAAAGGACAATCTGAAAAGGGATAATGACCTGTGACGGTACTGAGGAACTTCCGATCAGCGGCATTGATCGGTCACTGCGGAACTGGACATGGGGCAACATTCAGGAATTAACGCTATGAAATACCGCAATAAGCTCATAGTGATCGCGGCCGTCGTGGCCTGCGGGATCCTGGTCCAATGCGGCGAGGAGAAGAAGCAGGGATTGCTGCAGGGGCCCGTCATGTCGATCAACCAGCTGCCGGTCGCAAAAGCCGGGGCAGATAAAAACGTTTATCTCTATACCGGGAGCGTCGAACTGGACGGATCCAAAAGCTTCGACCCCGAAGGGAAGAACCTCACCTTTTCATGGGAAATAGTCCACCGGCCGGCTGGAAGCGCAGCCTCTTTTTCCGACTCCACTAAGGTTAAAACCACATTGACCTTTGACACCGCCGGGACCTACGAGATCATGGTCACCGTGAGCGACGGTTCACGCACAGCGTCTGACCTGGTGACCGTATACGTTGCGGATAATACCGGTGCCACGGCCAACGCCGGGCCGGATCAGGAAGTAGGTTTTGGCGACATCGTGACGCTGGACGGGAGCGGCAGCGCCGATCCCGAAGGCGATACTCTCACCTACACCTGGACCCAGATCAGCGGTCCCGCCGTCGGCGCCGGGACCCTCAGCGGCGCCAATCCAACCTTTGCCGCCCCCTCGGAAGTCTGCACCATCGTCTATGACCTTACCGTGAATGACGGATCTGGCAACAGCCTGGCCGACCGGGTGTATATATTTGTCATGAAAAAGGCCGGGGCCGGCATATATGTATCGACCACCGGCGACGACATCGCCAACGACGGTAAGACACGGACGGCCCCGAAACAGACGATCCAGGCGGGCATTGCCGCCGCACTGGCGGCGGGATGCGACGTGTATGTGGGCAACGGCGACTACGGGGAAAGCCTGGCCCTGGCGAATGGCGTGAGCATTTACGGCGGCTTTCTCCATACCACGTGGGAAAGGAATACAACAACGTTCCAGACATCCATACAGGGAAGTACCGTCGCCGTAGATGGCAACGGCGTGAACAATCTTGTCATCGACGGACTCTCTATAACCAGCGACGATGCCACAGCGGCGGGCGGAGGCTCCTATGCAGTACGCCTGATAAGCAGCAATGTCGTGTTCAATGATTGCATAATCACAGCGGGCAACGGGGCACCGGGACTGGCTGGAACGGACGGCGCCAATGGCCAGACCGGCGGAGCCGGAGGCAACGGCCAAAACGGGGATGAAGACGGTGAAGGCGGAGCCGGAGGCAGCGGAGGTACCGGCTATAACGGGAACAGCGGCGGCAGGGGCGGCAATGGCATATACGATGCGTACAGCCGGGGCCAGAACGGCGAGGACGGTCAATACGGACTGAAAAACGGGATATCGATAACACAGGGAGGCTCCGGAGGTCTCAGAGGACGTCCCGGCACACAAGGAGATTACGGTACCGCGGGATTGAACGGATACAGCGGGACAAACGGCCCGGCGGGGATATCCGGTTCACTGGTCAGCAATCTCTGGGTTTCATCGAATGGCACCGCCGGAACAGACGGTGAAGGCGGCTGCGGCGGCGGGGGCGGCGGCGGCGGCGGCGGCCAATACGGCGGCCTTGTCGTTAACGGCGGCGGCAACGGCGGCGGCGGCGGTGGGGGTGGCGGCGGCCTTGGCACCGGCGGCACCGGCGGCAACGGCGGCGGGGCTTCCTTTGGATTTTTATTAATTAATTCGGTCATAACGGCTTCATACTGCGATATCTCCAGCGGGAATGGCGGCAATGGAGGCAGGGGCGGCACCGGCGGTTCCGGCGCGGCCGGCGGCTCCGGCGGGAGCGGCGCAAGTCATGCCACAGACGAGATCGGCGCGGGCGGCAGCGGCGGCGCCGGGGGCCATGGAGGGAACGGCGGTCACGGCGGAGGCGGCGCAGGCGGCCCATCGTTCGGAATATATAAAAGCGGTTTGTCAATGGCCAACGTAACCTTGTCACGGGTGGCAATGGGCTCAGGGGGCACGGGGGGCGCTTCCTCGGGCAATCCCGGCTCTGACGGAGACTGCAACAGCAGTAATTAATAGAGTGGAATGTTGTTATAATGTATCATAAAAAACTTTTCATTATCGTGATAATCATTGCATGCGGAACCTTCATGACATGCCATGACCGGAAGGAAACGGCACTGATGCTGAGCCTGACCCAGGTGGTGGCGGGCCGCGCGCCGGTGGCCAATGCCGGGGCCGATCAGAGTGTCAACATATTACAAGGAAGCATTGATCTTGACGGATCGGGCAGCTACGACCCTGATGGGAAGAACCTCACCTATTCATGGGGGATAAGATATCAGCCCCCGGGAAGCGCCATCGCATTTTCAGATCCCACAGAAGCAAAAACCTCTTTTACCTATGATACGACAGGTACCTACGAAATCATCCTCAGGGTGAGCAATGGATATTATTCATCAACGGACCTGGTGACCGTGGATGTGGCCGGAAACAATGGACCAACGGCCGATGCCGGAGCCGACCAGGAAGTGACCGTCAATGAAACCGTGACCCTGGACGGGAGCGGCAGCGCCGATCCTGACGGCAATCCCCTTGCATATACCTGGACCCAGGTGCTCGGGCCCGCCATCGGGAGCGGCACCCTCACCGGCATCAATCCCACCTTCACCGCCCCATCGGAAATCTGCACCATCGCCTATGACCTGCGGGTCGACGACGGCGCCGGCAACAGCTTTGCCGACCGCGTTTATATATTTGTCATGAAAAAAGGCGGATCAGGCATCTATGTGGCGACAACGGGCGATGACGGTTACGAAGGCACCCGCGCCAGGCCCAAGAAAACGATCCAGGCGGGAATAAACGCGGCATCGGCTGCGGGGAGCGATGTGTACGTGAGCGCCGGAGTATACAATGAAAGCATCACCCTGTCAAACGGCGTCAGCATCTACGGCGGCTTTGATCCTTCCACCTGGGTGCGGGACAATCTTGAACCTTCATATACGCCATTGTTTACCTGCGCCATACAGGGGAACACGCTGGCCGTAGATGGAAACGGCATCAGCAATGCCGTCATCGAGGGGCTTACCATCACCAGCGCAAATGCAACCACAGCGGGAAGTGGATCATATGGGATACGATTGATCTACAGCAACGTCACACTTCGTTATTGTTATATAACAGCCGGGAACGGCGCTCCGGGCAATAACGGATCAAGCGGGGCCGACGGGTCGGCAGGCGGTGCCGGTGCCGCCGGCCAGGACGGCGCAATAGACAATGCGCGAAACGGCAATGGGGGAAGCGGCGGCAACGGTTATAGCGGGGGGAACGGAGGTAGAGGCGGAGATGGCGGCTACTACGATGAGAATATCGATCCCGCTCCCGCAGACAATGGCGAAGGGGACCGCGGCGAAAACGGATATGTCGGACTATACGGGGGAACAGCGGGAACCGGCGGCAGCGGCGGAGATTATGGCACAGAGGGGGAGAATGGTTCCGGCGGCAGCAGTGGGTCCTCGGGCAATAACGGCGTACATGGCACGGGGGGGTCCTCCGGATCTCTCAATAACAACCTATGGGTTTCAGATGCGGGTATCGCCGGAACGGATGGCACCCCGGGCAACGGCGGCGGCGGAGGAGGAGGCGGCGGTGGTCAATACACCTGGTTCACAGTTCCTGGCACCGGCAACGGCGGCGGGGGCGGCGGCGGCGGCGGTGAAGGAGGCCATGGCGGCAGCGGCGGCGCGGGCGGCGGGGGCTCCTTCGGACTTTTCATAATTGAATCGGTCATAACAATTGAGAATTGCACGATAAGCAGCGGCAATGGCGGAAACGGCGGTTCCGGCGGATCAGGCGGGGCCAGTGGACCGGGCGGCGCCGGAGGCGCCGGCGCAACCTACGGCAATGATGAGATCGGCGAAGGCGGGAACGGCGGTTCCGGCGGCAGCGGCGGCAGCGGCGGCGGGGGCGGCGGCGGCGCCGGAGGACCATCATACTCGATATATAAATACGGGCAGTTTTCAATTATTTATACTAATGACACTTCATTGATTTACGGATCCGGGGGCTCAGGAGGCGCGTCATCGGGCAGCGCCGGTTCAGCGGGTGAATCCGGACAGCGTGACGAGTAAGGTGAATAAGGGGAAATCAGAATGAATTACACTAAAAAACTCGCACTGCTGCCATTGATCATATTATGCATCATTGTTACAGAATGCGAAAGTGAAAATAATAAACAGGGATTTCTGCTGGGTCCTTCACTGCTGTCGCAAAATCAACTGGTTGCCAATGCTGGAGCCGACCAGAATGCTTACAGTTATAGTGGAACCATTAATCTTGACGGGTCAGGGAGCTATGATTCCGAGGGAAAGGTCCTGACATTTTATTGGGAAATAGTCTACCAACCGGATGGAAGCACCGCCGTTTTTAACGATAACACATTAATTGCGCCAAGCTTCTTTTTTAACGCCGTGGGCACCTATGAAATCAGATTAACGATTAATAACGGCAGACGTTCGTCATCGGACCTTGTCACGGTCAACGTGGCCGACAATCGCGGACCCATGGCCGATGCGGGCGAAAACCGGGATGTGACCATCGGTGAAACAGTTACATTGGACGGGAGCGGGAGCAGTGATCCCGATGGAGATACCCTGGTATATTCCTGGACACAGATTCTCGGACCGACAATTGGAAACGGTTCTCTCACGGGCGTCAATCCTACCTTTACAGCTCCATCTGATGTCTGCACCATCGCCTTTGACCTGCGGGTGAATGACGGGGAAGGAAACAGCCTGTCAAGCCGGGTGTATATCTATGTCATGAAAAAGGCGGGCGCCGGCATATTTGTCGCGATCGGCGGAAACGACGCCAACGAGGGTATCGACCGTTCGCGCCCCAAGAGAACCATTCCGGCGGCCATCATCGCGGCCGGCGCGGCCGGCAGCGACGTGTACGTGAGCGCCGGTGTGTATGAAGGAAGCCTGACCCTGGCCAGCGGTGTGAGCCTCTTCGGCGGTTTTGATCCTTCAATATGGGTTCGGGACAGTTTTAAGTCTTCAGTTACTCCCTCCTATACGACCGCCATCCAGGGCGGCACGATCATTGATAGTGATACCGGGCAAAGCGAATATATCGCCATTGACGGGAAAAACATAAACAATATTTATATTGATGGATTCACTATTTCCGGTGAAAACGCGGCTGATTTTGGGAAGAGTTCATACAGTCTGCGTTTGAAAAATAGTACAGTCGAATTGAAGAATAGTTTTATTTCCGCCGGAAACGGATATGCTGGCGAGGATGGGACGCCAGGCGCCACCGGATCCGCCGGTGCCGACGGGAATGCCGGCCAACGGGGGTATGCGGATGACCTTACGTCCGCCGCCGGAGGACCCGGAGGATCCGGGTCAGCTACGAGCAACAACCATGGCGGTAACGGCGGCGACGGCGGCACCGGTGAGTTCTGGGATAGCAAATGGGATGGACAGAACGGTACATACGGGCATATAGCCGAAAGTGATGTAACCCCGGGAGGTTCTGGAGGAGAAGCCGGAGGAAGCGATTGTATTAATGTGCTTGCCTGGGCATGGTGTCAAGGGGTGGATGGTCAAAAAGGAAGCACCGGCGCCAATGGCCAAACCGGAGCCAATGTCGAAGGCGGTTCGTCAGGTGCTGTCACTAACAATATCTGGGTTTCAACCTCGGGCCAGGCGGGGCTGGAAGGCAGCCCCGGTTATGGCGGGGGCGGCGGGGGCGGCGGGGGCACTCAAACGCGGGGAAACATGGTACTTGAGTTAATGTTTGCCGATGGAACCGGCAATGCCGGTGGCGGTGGCGGTGCCGGTGGAGAAGGAGGAAAAGGCGGAAACGGCGGCCATGGCGGCGGCGGGTCATTCGGCGTTTTTTTGATAGATTCTATAGTTATTATCAAGAACTGCACTATCACAAGCGGTTATGGAGGCAGCGGCGGCAAGGGCGGTGATGGCGGCTATGGCGGAAACGGCGGCAGGGGCGGCGACGGCCCTGATTACAATACCGATGAGGTCGGCGCCGGAGGAGACGGGGGCGGCGGCGGCGCAGGCGGAGGCGGCAGCGCCGGGGGCGGCGGCGCCGGGGGCCCTTCTTTTGCGATATACAAGCATGGCTGGACTTCAGGGATTACCCTGACAGGTTCCACGCTTAATTGCGGCAATGGCGGCGCGGGGGGCGCTGCGGGCACCGCGGGCCTTACCGGCGCCGCGGGCGCCGGTGACACGGGAGCAACGGGTGCGGGAGGAGCTTCAACCGGCAATCCCGGAGCTGCCGGCGCAAGCGGGTATTATGGAGGTAATTGATTATTGGAGTAGAGGCCGGGAAGCATAGCGGCTATGCCGAGTTATATGAAGGCGGCGCGACCCGGCCAGCAACCAGTCGCTGCATTATACGGACGTATTTCATCGTTTAAGGAAAAAATATGATTGCCAGAGCGCTTAAACAAGCAATTTGAATAATCAAAAAGGTCAATATAATAATCGACATAATGCCATAATACATAGCAATAATTTTATAAAATCAAAGAACCGCATGAATTTCCTTCAATCCTTCATTTTAAAAATACTTTTCTGAGGTGGATTACATGAAGACCTATAGGCGATTATTGGGAATGATGGCGCTTGCGGCATCGCTGGCTTTTGCTACCTGTAATGCCAATAAAAGCTCGAAGTTGTTGCTGTTGCCGGTTGGAGGAGCGGGTGATACAGGAGGACGGGGTGAAATAGCTGTAACCATATCGGCAATACCTGGAGTTGTGGTTCCGGTACGTGGCGCGGTTCCAGTAAATACGGTAATAGATACCGCGCAATATAAAGGTATTATTATTTGGTCACCTGCTGACAATCCCTTTGCGGCGGCGACCGTATATACGGCGAACATTAGTTTGATAAGCAAATCCGGATTTACCATGACCGGAGTAGCCGCCAACTTGTTTACCGTAGCCGGGGCGACGACAGTAACAAATCCGGAAAATTCAGGCAATGTGACGGCGGTATTCCCGGTAACCGGAGCAGCGTCGGATCTTAATGTTGAATTTTCAGGTGCAACAGAGACCGGCGGTACATCGGAGACAACAGACTCGACGGGATTAAAACTATTTTTTAATAATGACCCGGCAACCTTGACGGTAGACAACATAACCGTGACCGGGGCGACTAAGGGCGCTCTCTCGGGTTCCGGAAATACACGGACAATTGCGATTTCAAACATTACCGTTGGCAATGGTGAAAGAGTTACAGTGACGATCACAAGCCCCGCAGGGTATGCGATTACCGGGTCGCCGCAGACAGCAGTGGTGTATAGACTGCTCGCCATTGGAGTACCCTACCAGGGAGGAGTTATTGCCTATATATATCAGTTCGGCGATCCGGGGTTTATACCCGGTCAGACCCATGGACTTATTGCCGCGACGGCAGATCAGGGCATCGCTGATGTCTGGGCTTTATCAGCATATCAATCAACAGCAGTTCCGGGTGGCACAGGCACGGCTCTCGGGACCGGCCTTGTAAACACCTTTAACATTATAGCGCAAAACGGGGCAGGCTCTTCCTACGCTGCAGGACTCGCATGGGCATACACCGGAGGCGGATATATAGATTGGCATCTGCCGTCTAAAGATGAGTTAAACAAGCTTTACCTTAATAGAACCGTTATTGGCGGTTTCCTTAGTAATTATTATTTGAGTTCGTCCGAGTACGATGCCTCCTGGACGTACAGACAGTTTTTCGGCAATGGCAACGGGACCGGCATGCAGTCCATAAGCTTTAAGAGCACTCATGGCTGGGTTCGGGCTGTACGGTCTTTTTAACTATTTGACTATTTGACATGGGTGATACAAGGGGGCAAAAACCTCTTGAAAGTAAGCGCTCTGCCCCCGGGAAATGACCGATAACAATCGGTCTAAAAACCGCTCTGACACCCCAAATCACCGATAACTATCGGCCAGACAGCTGCCGCAAGCCAGGTGAACACCCAGCCCATCTGGCCTGAACCCTTGACGTTATTGCGCCCATGATATATTATATAGTAAGGATCATGACCTATCGAGTGTATCATAGATATGAACAACAACGAAGCTGAAATCGCCCGTCTTACATATAAGTACCGGAGACTCATCCTGGAGGGAAAGACCTCCCTCTCCCCCCGGGAAGCGGCCAAGCTGGTGGGGCCGGACTGCGCCTATCACCTCTATAACGCGGTCAACGGCCGGCGCCCGGGACGCGGCCCCCGCAAGAAATGAAAGCCTGTTTCATCAATCCCCCCATTGAAGACTTTTACTCCACGTCTATCCGGCGCCAGCCCCTGGGCCTCCTCTACATCATGGCCGCTGTCAGGGCTGCCGGCTACGAGGTTACCCTGGTTAACGGCCATTCGCCGAAAAAAAAGACGCTGCCCCTGCCGCCTGAATTTTCATATCTCCGGGAATATATCGATCACCCCGCCCCTCGGTACCGCTTCCCCTTTACGAATTATACCCACTACGGCCTGAGCTTCCAGGAGATCCGCCAGAGGATCATGGCGTCGAAGGCGGACATCTATTTCATACCGTCACTGTTCACTCCCTATCACCGTGAAACAGAAAGGATCATCGCCATGGTCCGGGATGCGTCGCCCGGGGCCACTGTGGTGACCGGCGGCTACCACGGGGCGCTCTACCCGGAGCACCACCTGCGCGAGGGGGGAGCCGATTACGTTATCCTCGGCGAAGGTGAAGGCCCCTCCGTAGCCCTCATGGGGTGCCTCCAATCAGGCGGCGACCTTTCCCGTGTGCCGGGCATCGTGTATCTCGACCACGACGAAGTCATCCGCACCGGGAGCGGCGCACCGGCCCATATCGAGGCCCTCCCCTTCCCCGCCAGGGACGCCCTGAGGGACCGGGACTTCCGGGTCTACCGCCGCAGGGCCGCGGCCATGATCACGTCCCGCGGGTGCCCCAACCGCTGCGGCTTCTGCACGGTCCATGCCGTGTGGGGCGGCGCCTTCCGGGAGCGGAGCGTCGGGTCGGTCATCGCGGAAGTGCGGCACTGCGTGGAGCGCTTCGGCGCTGACATGATCAACTTCGAGGACGATAATCTTTTCGCGTCTCCGGAGCGCGCAACGGCCCTCCTCCGGGAGCTCATCGCCTTCCAGGAATCGACCGGGAAGCGCCTCGACTGCGCCGCCATGAACGGCGTTTCCCTGGAGCATATCGACGAGAGCCTGCTTCCCGTTATGGTCCGGGCCGGCTTCGGCGAGCTCAACATCTCCCTCATGAGCCGCTCTGCGGAGCTGCAGAAAAAGCAGCGGAGGCCCTTTGATTCGGAGCATTTTGGAAGCGTCGCACGGGCCGCGCGGAACCTCGGCATGAACGTGCGCGCCTACTTCATCCTCGGCCTCCCCGGCCAGACGAAAGAGGAGGTGCGGGACACCGTCGCGTTTCTGCGCGGTCTCGATGTAAAAGTATTTCCTTCCGTGTATTACAATGTGCGGGCGCCGCGGGAGGAATGGATGATGCAGCGGTCATCGGCCTTTTTCAACGAGACCGGTGAATTGTCGCGGGATGACCTGGTTATGCTGTTCAATGAATGTTATATGCCTTCATGACGCGGAGCCGGTCAGGCCAGGCCCTTGATTATTATCCTCAATGTTTCGGATATTTCATCCTCGATATCCTCGAAACGCACGCCCTGGAACATGAAGAAATCATATCCCCTCATTGCCTTTATGAGCGAACGTGACGTGAGCCTGACATTCTTCACATTGAACACCTTCTTTTTGTTTCCTTCCCTGAGGATGCCCTCCAGGATCGTCTGTTCCTCAGTGGTATATTCGCTCAGGGTGCTCATGATGAAGGAATACCTGTTGAAATATTCGGCGATCACCGATTGATAAAACGACCAGAGCTCGTACACCTGCCGCGCCCGTATGAGGAAAAAACTATGAAGCTGCTTATCCGGCTCCTTTTCATTGACCAGGGCCTTGCTGACGGCCTCCTTTACCAGCTGGCCCTCGTACTTCAGGACTTCCTTGATGATCTCCTCCCTGTTCTCGAAATAGTGATACAGGGCGCCCTTGGTCTTATTCAGGGACCTGGCGATCTCTTCGGTGCTCGATTTCTTGTATCCCATCTTGGAGATGATCTCACGGGACTTGATGATGATCTCTTTTTTAACGTCCTCTTTCGGCGGGTTGTTCTTCCGTTTCATGGCCTGTTGTTTTTTTCCGGGATTATTGTGATAAATGAAAATAATACAGGGCGGTACTGTCAAGAACATAATGTTGCTGTTGAATCCGGCAGGATGGAGCTGGATTGAACCCAATTTTCGTGATGCGAGGAAATTATATCTCAACGCGCAGGGCCGGGGCATGGCCGCAACGGGGCGACCCTGGAATGGCGGATTGCCGCGCTTCACCTGTTGAATATCGCGTCAAGTATCCTTGTCTTGGTTGTGATAAAGACCGGGATCAATCCGGACAGCACGGCCACGACGATGATCAGCTCCGCCCTGAAAAACAGGTCATTGTAGTTGATCACCAGCATGGCGTCGCCGATGGGCATCTCAAAGGGGTGCTTCTCCATCCAGGGCGCTATGCCGACGAGCAGGACCAGCAGCCCGATCAGAATGCCCGTGAAGGAATAGACCAGGGTCTGCAGGACATAGGTGAAGCGGATAAGGGAGGGCCTGATGCCGATGGCCCGGAGCACTCCTATCTGCTGGCGTCTGGATGACAGGTCCACGTAAATGACGATGAATATGGTGATGGCCGCGATCAGCATGCCGACCAGGGTCAGCAGGGTATTGATGTGGGTGAAGCTTTTGGTGACCGAATCCAGGTACCCCGCGACTTCCTTCCACGAGTAGAGCTTGCCCCGGATCTTCAATTCCCTAAGCTTCTGGATCACCTTTTTCTCCTCTCCCGTCTTATCGACGCGTATGATCGCGCTTGAAGCCACGGCGCTCATCTGGGGCATCATCTCATCCAGGAACTTCCGGCTGATGAAGGCCCGCCTGTCGGTATCGAGGAACCTTGTGTAGAATATCCCTTTGATGATAAACGTTTTTCTGAATCCGCCCGATTCGAGGGTGACCGTTTCCCCGGCCCTGGCGCCCCGGAAGGAAAGGGCGTTCATTTCCACGTTCTTCCCCCCGGCTATCTGGCGGCCTATGATGATCGAATCGGTATCGTCCT
Source organism: Spirochaetota bacterium (assembly GCA_017999915.1). Classification (NCBI taxonomy): domain Bacteria; kingdom Pseudomonadati; phylum Spirochaetota; species Spirochaetota bacterium. The sequence goes on along the minus strand of JAGNKX010000013.1, from coordinate 57,075 downwards.
TATCCAGGTATGCCCCTTCGATCATGTTCCTCGATATGTTGGTAACCGTTTTTTCCTTTTCCGGATCGACGGCCACGATCTGCCAGCTGCCGCTGATATTCTTGTACATGATCCTTCCGGGAACATACAGATGGGGGCTGACGCCGCGTATGTTCTTAAGGCTCCTGATCTTTTTGGTCACCTCGTCCATGTTGTCAAAATACTCCGATCCGTCCGGGGGCAACAGGTAGATATGGCCCATGTTCGTGTCTATCACCTGGTTATTGACCGCTTCAACGATGCCGTTGAAGAGCGCGGTCACGAAGATCAGGTTCACGAAGGCGATGGCCATGAGGAGAACGATGAGTGAAAGCGTCCATTTGCTTCCATGCCTCAGGAATCTCGCTGCCAGAAAAAAGGGTAATTTCCATTCACCGATCATTGCATTCTCCCGTCGGATAATCGAATCAGCTTCTTGGCGTACATGGTCTCCTCCTGCTCGTGGGTGACCATGACGATGGCATGGCCGTGCTCATTGTTGATCATCTCGAAGGTATCGAGCACGTCCCTGGCCGCGACTGAATCCAGGTTGGACGTGGGCTCATCCGCGATGATGACCCTGGGATCATTGACCATGGCCCGGGCGATGGCCACCTTCTGCTGCTCCCCGCCGGACAGCTGCCTGGTGAGATGGCTCAGCCGCGCTCCCAGGCCTACCCTGTCCAGCAGCTTCCTTGACTTTTCCCTGGCGTCGGCCCTGCTCATCAGCATCATGGCCGGCACCATCACGTTTTCCAGCGCCGTCAGTTCCGCTATCAGGGCATAGTCCTGGAAAATGTACCCCAGGTAGGTGAGCCGCAGGTGCCGCCGGTGCCTGTCGGAAATGCGGCTGACCTCGCGGCCCTCGAAGAAGATCCCGCCCGAGTCCGGGCGGTCCAGCAGGCCGAGCTGGTAAAGCAGGGTGGACTTCCCCGAGCCGTTCCGTCCCACGATAATGGTGAACTCCTCTTCATGAATGCTGAGGGAAACGCCTTTCAGCGCCTCCACCCTGATGTCACCGAGACGGTACGTCTTGGTGATGGCATCAATGACGATCAGCTCCTTCATGCCCTCAGATTGTTCGACCATGTTTTGTCTCCCGGTGGTATCGATCAATGGTATCCTCCATCCATGACGCGGCGCGATCGGCCATCCGCTCCATCTCCTCCCTTGGAAGCGAGCCGTCGGCGTTAAGGGGCGGCGGAAACATGGGCTCCCCGATCACCTGGGTGATCTTGATCCATGCCGGACCCATCTCCCTCCCGCGGAATTTTCTCCGCCTGATGATGTAGACCATCGGCACGATCGGCGCCTGGTGAACGCACGAGAGGATGAAGGCACCCGGCTTGAAGCGGTGGATGGTCTGGCTCAGCATCACGAGGTCTCCCTCGGGAAGAAAATGGATATGGTGCTTTCTCTTCAGCGCCTCTCCGACAGGGCCCATGATCATCTCAAGGCCCCTGCCGTTGGCCGGGATGGGGAAGGCGCGGTGTATCCTGAGAAGCTGCCGTGCTATGGGCACCTCGCAGTTCCTCTGCGCCACCGCGGTATGGAGCGGCTTCGGCAGGACCACGAAATTCGCGAACACCGTATCGAAATAGTGGCAATGGTTCGATATGGTGATGCAGCCCCGGCTACGCAGTATCTTCAGGTTTTTCCTCCCGATACTCCTGAATCCCCAAAAAGCGGCGCAGAATATCGTAATGATATATGAGATGAGGAAGGGAACCGCGACGAGCAGATCGTACCACCAGTCCATGTAAATGAACTTGTATGGCCTGTTAAAGTCGATCTTCCTGGTGTTATTGACCTGGATGATCTTGTCCCGGGGTATCTCCGGCCTGGCCTTCATGTTCATATCAGCCCCCCGCTGCGGCCTGCCACGCCGACAGGCTCTTCGGAACGGTTCAGGTAGAAATCGTTCTGCACAGCCGTTATTTCGCCGGAAATCTCGCAGGCGTTGAGATTGCCCGCAGCGGCCTCCCGGAAAAACTCCTCCAGTTCCGTAATGCAGCGGTCCATGCGGTAGTTGTCCGCCATATCCAGGGTCTGGCTCTTGAGCGCGGCCAGTTCATCGCGGTTCTCATACCAGTAATCGATGCTTTCCGCCAGGGAATCGGCGTCATCCATGGCGAAAAGGAAACGCTCGTCCAGGGCGAATTGCGGCGCGGCGCTGTGGGGCGAATTGCCGATCAGGCAGGGAAGGCCGCAGCCGATGGCCTCCAGGCAGGATAGGCTTTCCAGCTCCACCACGGAGGAATGGAGGTACAGGTCGGCGGTATTGAGGTAGAGGAGCTTGTCCTCCTGCGGCACGTATTCGATGAGAGGTTTAACCGGCAGTCTCCTGCCGCTCTCGATGAGCTTTCCCGTGTCCTCCCCCTTCCCGCAAAGGATCAGCTGGATATTCTCCCTGTATTTCGATCTCATGACGCCCTCGATGAGCAGGCCCTGCCGCTTTTCCATGGCGTGGCGCCCGATATTCAGGATCACGAACCGGTCGGCGAACCAGTAGGGCCGCGACATCCGGCGCGGGTGATATTCCCGGGGGATGCCGTTGGAGATGACCCGGAAATGGGCACTGCTTCCATGCTCCAGGAGCATGCGCGCAGCGAAGGACGACGGGCAATGAATGGCATCCACCTGCTTGAAGAGACAGAAGTTGAAGAGGGCATGGAACATCTTTTCCATCATCGGGTCTTCCTTGCCCATGGCGGCAATGATGTTCTGCGGCTGCACGTGGCAGGCCCCGGTGACGGGGATGCCCATCTTTTTCGCCACCCTGACCGCCTTGCGCGCGGCGAAAAAGGGAAACTGCACCTGCACGACATCGGCCCCATCGAAGGCCTTTTCCAGGACATCGGTCTTTCCCCTGGCGAAAAGAAAATTCATCTTTTCCAGCGACTCCCTGATGAACGGCAGGTAATATCCGGGCACCTCGAAAAACTCGTAGGGACCGCTGTGCTGCCCGGTGGAGACAACCCGTATCTGGTGGCCCCGGGCGATAAGCTCGTCCACGATTCGTTTTGTGGCAACCACGCCGCCGTTGCCGCCGTTCCAGCTATCGATCACAAATACAATCTTCATGGTATACACCTCGCTCTTTGATTATGTGCGAATAGTCCGACTCCCTGCGCATCTCTGGTTCCCGTCAGGGGCCCCGGACAGAGGGCGCCGCTCCCCGGGACCGCATGGCGCAAATAACATCATGTTTAAACAATTGGGTATATCGTTTAATTGTTTAATTTATTGCAAGCTTTTTTTAAAAAAAACAGGGGAGCCCCATGCCGATGGGGACGGGAAAAAGCATGAATTTCATTGAACCCGGCGGCGGACAGATGGGAGAGGAGAATTTACACAGGCGGTGATGCTTTTTTTCTTGATTTCGGCGGAGCCCCGGTCCATTATAAGCCCCTGGTTGGGCCGGCAATCCTCTATCGACCCGTTAACGCTTAGGGAAGGATAAGCGCCTGGCGCCGGCCGTCGCCGCTTCAATACTATGCAAGGGAGGCCCCTATGGTGCCAGAAGACGGATCAAACATCTACAAAGAGCCCCCCATCGGGGTGCGGAAAGACGGTTCTTCCTACACGGTCCTGGTCGTCGATGATTCCCGAACAATCAGGGAAATGCTCAAGCAGATACTCATGTCCGTGAAATTCAAGATACTGGACGAGGCAGATAACGGCGAAGTGGCCGTCATTAAGATTAAAAATCAGAATATGAAACCGGATTTTATCTTCATTGATATGGATATGCCGGTCATGAACGGTATTGAAACAGTGAAAAAACTCAGGCCCATTCTTCCCGACACCAGGATCATTATGGTGACCTCTCACGGCGAGAAAGAAACGGTAATGGAAATCATCCAGAGCGGCGTAAACGAGTATATAAAGAAGCCCTTTGACCGGGACACGGTCATCGCCAAGGTCCGCGGCGTCCTTAAAGCCCCTTTGAAGTGACCCCGCGAAGGCGGGGCCCGTCGGCTCAACACTGAGTATTTTTAAAAGTATTTGCCTTCTGTCCGGCCATTGATATGATGAAGACATGGAACGCCCGGAAGTGGATAATGCCGAGCGCCTTAATGACCCCCGCGTGATAATGATGGAAACCCGTATTGATATATATTGATATATGCTGATTTTTTCAACAATCATGTCCCTGATAGCCGTGTTCTGCCTTTTGTTGGGGATCTACATACTGAAGGTCGATCTCCGCAATTCCACAAACAGATTGCTCGGCGCCGTATGCATCGTCGTGTCCCTGTGGCACATTGACGCGATCATCGCATACACGTCGCCGGCACAGGAGCGGATTATAGCCTCAACGATCTTCGCGTCTTTCTGTTTCTAGTTGTTCTACACGATGAACCTGAACATAAGCCTGGTTCTCACGCTGGAAAAAAAGCCGCCCCTTGCGCTGCAGGCCCTGTTGTACCTGCCGGTGCTGGCCCTCATGGCGCCGATATCCGCCAGCCCCGGGCTTTTTTTCAGGTACGCGGAACACATGGGCAGGTGGAAATTCGAACCGGCCTATGATAGCCCCTGGTTCTATATCACGATGTGTTTCATCCTCGCGTACTCGGCGGCATTCATCGCCCTCCTTGCCTTTCGCAGAAATAAAACCGGGTTGAACAGGGAGCGGCGGCAGATGGATGTCATCCTGGGCGCGTTCATCTCGACAACGGTACTGGTTAACCTTACCCAGTTCATCATCCCCACATTCAAATTATACCGCATACCCGATATCGGCCCTTCAGGCCATGCCCTCTATCTTGTCGGGCTCTATTACGCGGTGTTCAGGCTCGGGTTCATGTCGGAAAAACAGCTCATCAACACTGACGAACTGATAGGCCATATCAGCGAAATGGTCGTTCTCACTGACAGAGAGAACAGGATAGTGCTGATGAACGGTCCGGCGAAAAACGTGATCTCAGGCGGTATCACAGCGAACGCCCCCTGCTTCTTTAACGTGATTGATGGAAACGCCACAATCCGTGAACTATTCAATGAACTCTCTGCCGGCCCGGCGCACACCGCGACCCTTCGCATCAGCTATAAAAAGGGCGCGGACCGTGTCCACACGGATTCGTACGTTTCCCGTATTACGGACCGGTTTTCCGATCATGCCGGATTCCTGGTCATTTCCAGCGAGAACAGGGGAAGAAAAACGATGCAGGAAGCCTACAGGATCACCGACCGGGAGTTCGAGGTCATCGAGCTCTCTGTTGCAGGAAGGACCAACCTTGAGATAGCGCGGGCCCTGACCATTGCCGAACGGACCGTGGAAACCCACCTGGTGAACATCTATAACAAGCTGAAGGTAGGCAATAAAATCGAGCTAATGAACATGGCGATCAGATTCGGACTGGTTGCGGGGTCGCAGAAAAAAGATACCGCCGTGGATCCCCATCAATGAGGGCCGCTGTGAATCAGATGATCCAGGCGGCGTAAGTCATGACTTATCCCCTCTCAGTGGACTCCGCCGGCATTCCTTTTCAGGGCTCACCATGACTTTTTCCCTTATATCTTGCTTCTATATTTACAGAGAGCATTAATGTGTATAAAAATGATGTGAAACAGAAAAAAACATTGTCTCCAACCCTGAAAATAAGTATTATAGTATATTCTTTAATACATGGATTATTGAGGCCGTGGATTCAATAAAAAAAATAAATTCCTAAAAGGAGGCATATCATGGATAAAGTAGTTCACTTTGAAATACCCTATGACAACAAGGAGCGGGCATCCAGGTTCTACCGGGACATTTTCGGGTGGAGCCTCCTGGATATCCCGGACACGGATTACACCATGGTCTACGCGGCGGAGACGGACGAAGACAACATGGTCATGGAAAAAGGCGCGATCAACGGCGGCATGTTTCCGCGCGAAGCCGAGGCGTCAAAGCCGATGATAGTTATCGGGGTCCAGTCGATTGACGAAACCATTAAGCAAGTCGTGGCCTCCGGCGGCAGGGTGGTCACGCTCAAGCAGCCGATCCCGAACGGCTCCTACGCCAGGGTGGCAGACAGCGAGGGGAACATCATCGGCCTGGCCGATTCGTCCAAATAGCATCAGCCATGGCCCTGTAAAAGGGCCCATGTAATCCCCTGCCCTTATAATAACTTCAATGGCGGGAAAAGCCTTTCCCGCGGCCCCTTTCTTTGCCATCATTCATATCATCGATGATCGTTTGGATTCTCCCTATTTTCAAAAAATAAAAATATGTATTTACACGGAAAGCGAATCGGCAAGAACTGTACCGGGACGCCGGGACAATATCCCCTCCCCTGTAATCAATAAACCATAAATGGAGTATCTTCTATGGGCGGATTTTTCGGTGTTGTTTCCAAGGACGACTGCGTGAGCGACCTTTTTTTCGGGACCGATTATCATTCCCACCTCGGCACCAAGCGGGGGGGCATGGCGGTTCTGGGGGATAACGGCTTCAAGCGAAGCATCCATGACATTTCCAACGCGCCGTTCCGGTCAAAATTCGACGATGATCTGCCCAAGTTCAGGGGCCGCAGGGGGATCGGCGTCATCAGCGACTTCGAGGACCAGCCCCTCATCATCAACTCGCACCTCGGCGCCTATTCCATCGTCACGGTCGGCGTCATAAAGAATTTCGAAGCGCTGATAAAAGCGGCCTACGGCAAGCGCACTACGCACTTCTCCGAGATGAGCGGCGGCGAGATCAATCCCACGGAGCTGGTGGCCACCCTCATCAACCAGGAGGCGAATTTCGTGGACGGCATCACCCGCGCCCAGGAATCGATCGAAGGATCCTGCTCAATCCTGCTCCTTACCCATGGCGGCATCTACGCCGCCCGGGACCGCCTGGGCCGGACCCCCATCGTGATCGGAAAAAAGCCGGGCGCCCATGCCGCGGCTTTCGAGACCTGCTCCTTCCCCAACCTGGATTACGAGACCGTGAAATACCTTGGGCCCGGGGAGATCGTCCTCATGACCGAGGAGGGCGTCAAAACCGTGAAGGAGCCCGGTGGCCGCATGCAGATATGCTCCTTCCTCTGGGTCTATTACGGGTATCCGCCCTCATGCTACGAGAACATCAACGTGGAGGCGGTGCGGAACCGCTGCGGCGCCGCCCTGGCGAAAAATGATACGACCCCCATCGACGTGGTGGCGGGCATTCCCGATTCCGGCGTGGCCCACGCCATCGGGTACGCCAACGAGTCGAAAAAGCCGTACCAGCGCCCCTTTGTGAAATACACACCCACCTGGCCCCGGAGCTTCATGCCCCAGGACCAGGCGATCCGGGACCTGGTGGCAAAAATGAAGCTCATCCCGGTGCGGGAGCTGATCCACGGGAAACGCATCCTCTTCAGCGACGATTCCATCGTCCGCGGCACCCAGCTGAAGGACACCATACAGAGGCTATACGACTATGGCGCCAGGGAGGTCCACATGCGGCCCGCCTGCCCGCCCCTGGTGTACGGGTGCAAGTTTCTGAATTTTTCGCGTTCCCGGTCCGCCCTGGACCTGGCGGGCCGCCTTGCCATCAAGGAGCTGGAAGGCACTGATGACGCGCATCTTGAAGAATACGCCTCCGGCAAGGGGGACCGGTACTGTGCCATGGTGGAGCGGATCCGCCTCCGCCTGGGCCTCACGACACTGCAGTACCAGAAGCTGGAGGACCTGGTGGAAGCCATCGGCCTTCCGAAAGACAAAGTCTGCACCTATTGCTGGGACGGGGTTGAATAATATTTTAAAGGGAGGGGGTGGCACCGCGGCCAGCCCATCGAGCGAACAGGATGTTCGCCTGCCGCCACTCGACAGGATGTCGAAATAAAGGCGGCCCTTTAAATCCCTCCCCCCGCGCCGCCTCGCCGGCGGGGGCTATGGGCGTAACTCGGCTCGCCCGCTTCGCGGGACTCGCCTCAGACAGACGCCCGATAGGTTTGTCAAAAAGAAGGCGGGGTATCGAGACCGGGCCTACATGATATTTCAAAATTTTTTCACAACATGCATTTCCCGTTCGTATGACATATAGGCGCGACATGAGACGCCGGCGGCCAATTGCATGCAGGTTACTGAATAAAAAAAACATATTATATCTTCATAGATTCGCATATTCAAATAATTGTAAATATAAACACCAGGAACAAACAGGTATTATCCTTTGTTGTTAAACTACTATATTTTAATAATAATAGATGGCATGAAGTGAGACGATTTGACACTGCGCACGGAAATGTCCATGAAGACATATTTAATAAAGATGGACAAAAAATCAGGACTATCATATATTATCAATTAGACAATAAGACAGGTTTAAATCATGCGATTTTGATTTATCAATATAAATACGCTGAATATATTGAGGTTTATAAAAGACATGAAAAAGAATAACAAAGGTAGTTTGACTCTCAAAGAGGCGGAACGTTTTTTAAAAAAACAAGGTTTTAAGGAAATGCCTTTATATGAGTACAATAGAATTACAAAGGAAATTGAAACGGCAAAGAAAAAGAAATCCAAGAATAAGGCGATTTAATCCCCTTATTACAAGAAGTAATCCGCCCGCCGCGATGGGATTACTTCTTGTGTTACTTACTCCGCACATAAACAAAGAATGACACCCGCCGCGGCCGGTACGCGTTTAGTTTTCCGGCCAACCAAGGTCTTACCGACATGAGACAAGGAGGGAAAACGATCAATGCCACGATACGGTTGTTTTGAATTAAGCACGACCTGCGGCAACTGCGGACAGCCCGCGCCGGTAAACGGGCCGCTCCGGCGGATAATCTGCGCCGGCTGCCACAAACCGATCGCAATACCCCCGGACATTATCGGCGGCTTCCTCAATGAATTCGAAAACGAAGGCGAAAGTCTTGACGCCGGAGAGGGAAGGGCCGCCACTCTCATGTCAGGGGCCGGCACGTATAAATACAAATTCTGGGCTCTCAGGCCCAAATGCGCCGGCTGCGGGACGGCGCTGCCCGAATTTGACGCCGATGCCGACAGATCGATTTCGTGCGAAACATGCGGCGCCTCAATAGACGCGTATCCGGCGCCGCCCTGGCTCATAGAGATCGTACCATCGGCGACGCAGTGCCTGTCGCCCCAAAGGGAGACAACCGGCGGGGAAAAGCCTCTCGCAAAACCCGATGAAAGCTCCCCGACCCCCGTCGTAATGACCTGCCCCCAGTGCGGCGGCGCCCTGAAGGTAACGGAAGAAAGCAAGCGCATCCTGACGTGCGGCTACTGCAGCGTCGACGTCTATATTCCGGACGTCGTCTGGACCAGGCTTCACCCGGCAAAGGGAACGGCGCAGTGGTTCGTCCGCTTCGAGGGAAAAACTGCCGCCAGGCTATCCGCCGAGCGGAGAAGAAAGGATGAAAAGGACGAAAAGGCCGCCGTCAAGCGATGGAAGCCCAAGCGGAAGGCCGCCCGGAAGACGTCCTGGCTGAAAATTTTTGCAGCCGGGGTCGCGTCGATAATTCTTATCATCCTCTTCGTCGCCATCGCCATGAAATTGACGGGGTACGGCAAGGAGCAGATTGAAGAGATAATTACGGTTGTGATACGCGTGATCGGCATCGCGGTGTTTTTGATCGTGACTGTCTTGGGGGCCCTTCACATGCACATAGGCTACTGGTTCGGCACGCCCGGAAGATGTAAAAGGGCCATGACCAGGCTGGCCGAAAAGCATGGCTGGAAGCATGAGGCGGCGGAATACACCCTGTCCATGGGACTGATCAATGCCGTATACCGGGGAAGGGATATAGAAATTTCCCCGGACGACGATTATGCCATCGAAGTCGATCTAGACGACTCGCCCTTTTACCTTAAAACGGAGCCGCCCGGCTACCCGCCCGAGGGGCTTTTCCGCTTCTCCACCGGCGATGATCTTTTTGATAACGCATTTCCCATCAGGTACGCAAGCCCGGCCATTCTGAAAAAAATGGAACAATCGCCCGAGTTTCTTGAAACGATGATGTCGCCGCTACTCTGGCTCCTGGGCCGCTGGGACAGGCTGGCCATGCTGAAGCTCGACTGGTCGAGCCTCGCCGTCCATCTCGCGCCGGGCCACGCGGAGGCTCCCTTGATGCCGCTGCGCTATCTGAAGCCGGGCGACATCGAGCCGCTCCTGGAAGACATGATAACCGCGGCGAAAGCGATCGAGGCGGCCGCAAAGGGCGGGAAACCTGTTCTGCCTGAATGAAGGCATGATAAATCGTAACAACGGAGGCACGACGATGGATAAACCGGACAATCCATTCTGCGGCAGCAGCGATGAGAGGTACGCGGTCCACAGGACCGAGGGCGCCGATTACGCGGAATTCTTTCAAAATGAAGAAAGGCTGAAAAACGGCGACCTGGCGGGATTGAACCTCTCCACCGGCAAGGTGCGGAAGTATGCCGCCGGGGACGAGTTTATAGGCATCGTCACGCCTGAAGCGGGATTTGTGGCGAACGCGAAGCATTCCGACGACCCCGACTACACCCTCGTAGGGCTCCTGGGGCAGCTCGAATTCAGGGATGACCAGGTCGTCATCGAGAACAGGATCATAAAGACGCCGGACGGGAAAAAAATCGGGGTATTGCTGAAAAGCGGCAAGGCCTTCATACGGTGAGGGCCGCCGCGGCTGTTCATCTCTTATCAGGACATGCTGCAGGATGGGCGCAACCTGCAAATACATCAGCATGAGGAGAAGCCAATGGCACTGAAAAGCGTAGGCATTACCTTTACTTCGGAGTGCCCCCATTGCAAAAATCCCCTTCCGGTAAACCAGGCGTCGGAGACCACCCTCTGCTCCAGGTGCTGGCGGGAGGCGCCCACCCCCCTTAACGTGTGGGAATTCTTAATAGCCGGAAGAATCGTCGAGGCGGGCGACATGGAGCCGGAAACGGACTCCTGGGCCACGATTATGAACGCGGTCCTGGGCGGCGTCAGGCTGACCTTCGGCAACCTGGCTCCCCGCTGCGGTGGCTGCGGGGCCTTTCTCTCCCTGGAGAGCCTTTTTGCCCTCGCAAAGGAGGGGGACGCGAAATTCTCGTGCGGCGCCTGCGGCGCGGTCTCGAGCGTGCGCGTGCCGCCACCCTGGTTCGGCGCAGTGGCGCCCTTCGCGGTCCTTCTCGTGGGAGAGACTGCGCCGGACGGAAGCGGCATCATCGCCGGGTCCCCTGAAGGAGTCGGCATGCGCTGCTATCACTGCGGCGGCCCCCTGCCCCTTGACGGATCGAGCCGTACGGTCAAATGCACCCACTGCGGGCAGGACCTCCTCGTGCCGGACGACATATGGGTGCGTCTGTATCCCGCCGTTGCCGCGCACCCCTGGTATATCCTTCTCGACACGGGCGAAGCCGCGGCGATGCTTCCCGGGGAAATCGACGATTTCATCGACCTGGCGGCCCTGCCCGGCGGCGACACCGCCCTCCTATGGGAGGAAAATTCAGAGGGACGCATCGGCCGCGCTGACCGGAGCGGCGGTTTCCGCTGGCTTAACAAGAAGATCCCCCTGGACGATTACGCGCGGCTCCTCTACGCTTCGGAGCAGAACCTGCTATGGGTCCTTGACCGGGAAAAGGACATCGTCCAGGCCTTCCGGGCGGATACCGGCGCTGTCATGGCCACCATCAAAAAGAAGAAAAACAAACCGGACTTCACCACCGCAGTGGACCACGAGGGCATCGCCGCCTCGACTGACGGGACCCTCCTGGTGTACCGCTGCTGGGAAGACGACAATTACGCCCTGCGGCGCTTTGATCCGACCGGGAAACGCGTACGGCTCTGGCCCGGCGGCGATGACGGGGACCTGCCCAAAAAACGAGTGGAATGGGATGAACTCAAGGACCGGCCTGCCAGGCCTCCGGACGGGGCCTGGATAGAGGGCGGGCCGAAGGGCGCCCTTTATTTCATCGAACGCGAGACGGGACGCTTTGCCAGCTTTGACCGGGAAGGCGCGCTGCGGGGAATCGTCAAACCCGATTGTGCAGGCGTTGAGAAGATACAGGATTGCGGCGTGTCCGGAGACGGAAGTGTATACGTTCTCTTTGACCATTCCGAGACAATCAATGACCTCAACTTTTCCCATGTGGGCAGGATAAGCCCGGACGGATCGTTCAAGGTGCTGGCAGGACCCCATGCCGGGGAAAACAGCTCTTCCCTGGGTACGGACATGGAGCATATGTCTGTGGCGGAAAACGGGGAGATACACCTGTGCGACAGGGGCTTTGATAATTTCCGCATCCTCGCCCCTGACGGGTCCCTCCTCTGGCGCAGCCCGGCAACCATCAAGGAAGATGAAACCCGCGCGGAAGAGCTGGCCGAGGCCCAGGGTTCGTAGCCGGCGTTCCGCCGGCTGCTAAAGCACCGTGGCGTGATACCGGCCGAGGGGCCCTCCTTGGGCATCGCGCCGAATGATTCGACCGATTGCCGGGACGGGGGCTGAATGATTCATGGGAGACCTATAAAAAAGGCCGCCCCCTTCAGGGAGACGGCCTCCTGTTATCATCAGCGATCCTGACAACCGCAATCAGTCTTTTATCTCTTCCTTTTTGATCTTATCACACACATCTATCAGGGCTTTCCGCATCGATTCCTGGGCTTTTTTCTCGTCGAATGACGTGGTGTCACCGCCGCCTATGCCGAAAACATTGGCGCTGGAGGAGCTTTCGGATCCGCTCCCCGAATCGGCGAAAACGACCTCGCCGGTGGCTGCGTTTATGATGCGAACGTCCACCGTGGTCCTGTATTCGGTTTTGGTGCCGGAAATGCCCATGGCGCCGCCCTTGCTCCGGGACACGCCGTATTCCGTGACCGAACCGACGACCAGGTATTCCGCGCCGATCAGCTTGCCGATCTCGGCGGCCTTCTTGTCAACAAGGCCGGTGGCGCCGATTTCCTGTTCCTTCATAAGGCTTTTCAGCTTGTCCCGCTCGACCACGCTGAACTTTCTGGTCTTGAAAAGCTGCGTTGTGAGCATGTCGGCAGCCCCGCTGCCCAGCTGATACCCGCCATAGGCGGTTTTATTCTTGAAGTCCATGACCGCGATGGTCGGCTTTGCCTTGGCAAAAACTATGGACCCGATAAGCAGCGCGAGGCCGCACAGTGGAACAATTGCATATTTGACCCGATTCATATTTTTTCTCCTTGATTGAACATTTTTTCGCCGCGCAATGCCCCATCGCACGGTGTTGGGCCGTCCATGGGACATACGGTCCATGTAATAGCCGATCCGTGTCCGGTTGTCAATTTTATTTTATGAGACCGGCGTCGGGCCCGCCTCCGGGGCGGCGAAATCCCCCGGCGCTCTCAGAACACGATCTTCAGGACCTCGTCGAAGTAGTTCACGAAATGCACCTTCAGGCCCTTCACGATGTACTTCGGCAGCTCGTCGTAATCTTTCTTGTTCTCGAAGGGGAAGATGATGGTCTTCACCCCGGCGCGCTTGGCCGCGATGGTCTTCTCCTTCACCCCGCCGATGGGAAGCACCTTACCGGTGATGGTGAGCTCGCCGGTCATGGCGATGTGGAGCTTGATAGGCCTGTTCTTCGCCAGGGAGTAGAGCGCCGTGGCCATGGTGATGCCGGCCGAGGGGCCGTCCTTCGGGGTCGCGCCTGCCGGCACGTGGAGGTGGATCATGTTCTCGTTGAAGAAATTCTCCTTTATGCCGTAGTCCCTCACCCGCGAGCTCACGTAGGTGTAGGCGATCTCCGACGACTCCTTCATCACGTCGCCCAGCTGGCCCGTCTGCTTGAAGCCCTTCATCTTCGACGGAACGGCCGTGGCCTCTATGTAGAGGGTGGCGCCGCCCATGCTGGTCCAGGCCAGACCCATGACCACGCCGGCCATTTTCTTGTCATAGAGCGACTCGTCGGTGAAGCGCGGGTTCCCCAGGAAATCGGGAAGGCTCTTCGGCGAGATCTTGATCTTCTTGGTGTTCCCCTCGGCGAAGCGCCGCGTCGATTTGCGCATGATCCTCTTGATGTTGTTCTCCAGGCTCCGGACGCCGGCCTCCCGGGCGTAGCCGTGGATGATCATGCGGAGGCTCGCCTTGTCGATATCGACATCGCCCTTCTTCAGGCCGTGCGCCATGAGCTGCTTCGGCACCAGGTAGCGCGTGGCGATCTGCACCTTCTCCTCCTGGATGTAGCCGGAGAGCTTCATCACCTCCATGCGGTCGAGGAGCGGCGCCGGTATGGTGTCCATCTGGTTCGCCGTGGCGATGAAGAGGATGTTCGACAGGTCGAAGCGGAGGTCGATGTAGTGGTCGAGGAAGTTCGAGTTCTGCTCCGGGTCCAGCACCTCCAGGAGCGCCGAGGCCGGGTCGCCCTGGAAGCTCGCGCCGATCTTGTCGATCTCGTCGAGCATGATGACGGGGTTGGCCACGCCCACGGTCTTCAGGCTCTGGATGATCTTGCCCGGCATGGCGCCGATGTAGGTGCGGCGGTGGCCCTTGATCTCGGCCTCGTCGCGCATCCCGCCCAGGGAGAAGCGGAAGAACTTGCGGTTGAGCGCCTCGGCCACGGACTTGCCGATGGAGGTCTTTCCCACGCCCGGAGGGCCCACGAAGCATATGATGGAGCCGGTGATGTTTCCCTTCATCTTGCCGGTGCTGATGAACTCCAGGATCCGGTCCTTGATGTCGTCGAGGCCGTAATGGTCCCGGTCCAGTATCTTTTTCGCCTTCTTGATGTCGTAATTGTCGGTGGAATACACGCCCCAGGGCAGCGTGGTGAGCCAGTCGAGGTAATTGCGCGCCACGCCGTACTCGGCCGAATGGGGCTCCAGGAGCTTCAGCTTGTTCATCTCCTCGTCGATCTTCCTGGCCGCCTCCTCGGTGAGCTTGAGCTTCTTGATGCGATCCTCGAACTGCTCGATCTCGGTGGTCTTTTCGTCCTTCTCCAGGCCCAGCTCCTTCTTGATCTCCTTGAGCTGCTCCCTGAGGAAGAACTCCTTCTGCTGCTTGGAGATGCGCTGCTCGATCTGCTTGGTGATCTTCTCCTGCAGTTTGGAGAGCTCGATCTCCTTTTTCATGAGCACCAGGACCTTCTCGACGCGCTTGCGCACGTCGAAGGTCTCCAGGATATCCTGCACCTCGGCCGCGTCGGCGGAGGTCATGGAGGCGACGAAATCGGCGAGCTTCCCCGGGTCCTCCACGGTGAAGCGGTTGAGGAAGAGTTTCAGCTCCTCCTGGAAGAGGGAGTTGGACTTGATCAGGTCCTTCACAGATGAGATGATCGCCTTGGAGTAGGCCTTCATCACCTCCGAGCCGGTGTAGTCCTCCTCGGTATGGTGATCCACCTGCCACTGGATCAGGGGGCTGTCCTGGAGCACCTTCTTCTGGGTGAAGCGGCCCAGGGCGTTGATCATCATCTGGATGGTCTTCTCGTCGATGGGCGTCACCCGGAGGACCTTCACCGCCACGCCGACCGTGTACATGTCCTCGGAGCGGGGCAGTCCCTCGCGGAGATCCCTGGCCAGCACCACGCCGCCGACCTTGTTGTCCGACTCGAGGATCTTGTTGGCCGTGTCTATCATGAAATCCCCGGTCAGCACGATGGGGATCATCATGCCGGGGAAGATGGGGCGGTGCGATATGGGAATTATTGAAAGAATTTCGGGCAGGATCTCTTTCGCGATAATCAGCTGCCCTGTCTCAGGGGCATTGCCCGCATTGCCGTTGCCGTTGCCTGAATTATTTGACTGTTCCATTCACCGGTACCTGATTATAACAAGTTGTTCCCCGCGGCGGGCGCACCTTTCGACGCGCCGTTCCCATGGAGAAGAAATGTAACAATCGCTCAAAAATGCTATTTTGTCAATACAAATAGGGCATTTTCAGAGGCCCCCCGGCCCGAATTCTCAGGATCAGGTTGACGCCGACACGGGTTTTCATCACTCGATTTGTATTTGACGGGGGATGATACAACGTGCCATCATCACTGCGCAGGAACACCCTGGCGGGCACCCGGGTGGGTCCGAGTAAAGAAGGGGCGTGGTAACGGCTATGAAATCGATCAGATCATATTTCCTCCGGAGGTATGCGGATTCCTCCTACCTCATTCGAAGAAAATCGCAGACGCTGTTGTACCTGCTGCTGGCGCTGGGCTCCCTGCTGCCGCTGCTGATCGTCGCGTTCTTTGTCATTTTGGACGACAGCATCATCAGGCATGCCAGCCTCACGGTGGCGGTGGTCTTCATTGCCACCGTGCTGTCCCTGATCATGCTGCGCAGCGGCAGGTACAACCTGGCCGCGAACATCATGGTTTTCGTAATATCCATCGCTCTTTCCGGCGGCCTCATGTCGAAGCTGCGGTTTTCCCCCGAGAACGGCTACACCAGCTACATCTATTTCATGGCCGCCACCATGGTAGTGGCCACCGCCTTCTGCAGTCGCCGGGTGATATGGATCATCTCCCTCCTTTTCATAGCCGCTGACATCTCCTTCTTCGTCATGGTGAGGGAGCGACTCGACCCGATTAGCCTGGGAGCCGCCAAGGCCGGCGTGATCGACAGCACCTTTTCCCTGGTGCTGATATTTCTGTTGGCGCAGCTGATCCTTTCCATCACGGAAGGGGCCATACGGAAATCCGAGGAAGACACCAGGAAGAAGGACGAGCAGTACCAGGAGGTCTCCCGTCTCCTCGCGACGGTGAGCGCCTCGGCCGGCACCCTGGCCGAGGCTTCGGATAGGCTGTCGCGGGCGTCCCTGGTGTTTTCCGAGAATTCCCAGGGCCAGGCGTCGGCAGCCGAGGAGATCATGGCCACCGTTGAGGAGGTCTCGGGGAGCAGCGACAGCATCGCCGACAGCGCGGACCTGCAGGTGCGGAACCTGAAGGAGCTGATGGAGAAGTTCGATAGCCTCTCGCGGACCATGGGGGATATGGGCAAACGGGTCGGGGACGCCAGCGGCCTGGCGGTGCAGATATCGTCGCTGGCCACCGCCGGGGAAAACTCGATCAAGTCCATGAGCGAGGGCATGGGGAAGATAGGCGAGAGCTCCGGCACGATGACCGACATCATCGGGATCATCAACGATATTTCCGACAAGATCAACCTCCTGTCGCTGAACGCGGCCATCGAGGCGGCCCGCGCGGGTGACGCGGGAAGGGGCTTCGCGGTGGTGGCGGACGAGATATCGAAGCTGGCCGACCAGACCGCGTCGAGCCTCAAGGACATCGACTCGCTGATAAAGATAAACACCGGCGAGATTTCCAAGGGGATGTCGAACATGAATTCAACGGTTTCCGTCATGAGCAGCATCATCAAGGGAGTGAACGAGATAAGCGGGATGATCGGCGACATCAACCGCTACATGTCCCTCCAGCAGGGGATCAGCTCCGACGTCAACGCCGACGCCGGGCGGGTAAGGACCCGCTCGGACGAGATCATGATATCCACCGAGGAGCAGAAGACCGCGGTGGCAGAGATCGTCAAATCCATATCATCGGTGAACGAGATCACGCAGAAGAACTCACAGGAGGCCGAGGACCTGCTCTCGCAGTCGAACAGGGTGAAGGAGCTGGCAGACGGCCTCAACTCGCAGGTCGGCGCATTCACGTCACAGTGACCCCTGCGGTCACTGCAGCGCGCCCCCGCCGGTGGGGCGGGGTTATATGATTATTGCTTCGCCGCCGCCCTGAACTTGTCCAACCCGGTGATGAAGAACCTCTCGACCACATACTTGTCCACTTCGAATACGTAGGGATAGTCGGAGGCCGCGGCGGCGTACTTGTCGTTGTTCCGGTACATGGTGAGTATGATATCCTTGCCGTTGGCCTTGACCTGCACCGTGCACACCTTCTGCGTCAGGGCCTCCTTGGGCATATCCGGGAACGAGGACGCCCGCAGCGGCTCCAGGGCCTGGATCAGGTTGTCCACCATGGGGTCGTTGAGCTTGACGGTTTCGTAACCCCGGCAGGTCCAGGGTCCCCAGGCCGGCTCCTGGGGCTTCTTCGCGTCCTTTTTATCCGCTTTCTTGCCGGCGGCCTTCGCCTCCTTCGTCCTCGAAAAGGCGAAGGCCATGCCCTGGTATTCCACGGTGAAGGCCGATACCGCGTCGCGCCTGATCTTTATGATCTCCCTGTCCCGGAAGTCGTCCTGGGTCTTGTTCAGGACGATCTCGAAGGTCCCCTCGGCCAGGAACACCTCGGGGCGGTCGTCGATCTTCACGAAGGTGTGGCGGTTCGTCGGGCCCTTCTTGCCTATCTTGAAGCGCCGGAGAATGGTTTCGCCCTTCTTCAGCATGACCTCGACGTACTTGTCCGGCGTCAGGTCGTACCGGGAGTAATATCCCTTCGACGAAATGAGATCCGTGAGCCGCATCTCCTTGAAGCGCTTTTCGATCTCCTCGACCTGCTTCAGGTCTGCCGGGAAGGCCTTGTCGCCCGTCACCCATTTCCCGTCCTTTTTGTAGAGCCTGATGACGCCGGCCTCGCGGTTGATGAGTATTTCGTCGGCCTTCGCGTCGATTACCGGCAGGTCCGGCGCGTCCGGCGAACGCCTCACGTTGGCGATGATGATGTACAGGATGAGGACGGCGATGATGGAAACGCTGATGATGATCTTCTTATTCATTGCCCGCCTCCCGGGAAAAACGCTCCTGTATGCCCTTCCTGCGCCGCAGCCGCCGCTTCCAGATGACAAGGCCCGCGATCACGACCAGCACGGGAACGCCGCCGATATTGAGCGCCTTGAGTATGATCTTGGTTCCGTCGCCGATCTTGTCCAGGGGGTTGTAATCGAGGCTCTTGCTGCTCATTTCGGGTATGTACGAATTGCCCAGCAGGTAATCGGCCATGCTGTGGATGAAAAAACCGTTGGAGAAGACCTTGTCCTGCTCATCGGCCTGTGACATGGCGCTGGAGATGATCCGCTTCGAGTTCATGAGAAAGCCGGAGCGGGTTATCTCGGACGAGCCAACCACGATCACCCTGGTGGTGCCGGCCGGCGTGGTCCTGTCCGCCTTGCCGACGCTGATATTCTCCGTTTTCACCTGGGCCTTTTTCGGGTCGGTCTCCTTCGGGACCTCCCGGCCCTTGAAGTGGCTGTCGAATTTGCCCGACAGGAGCACCGCGAGGGTGTACTTCCTCATCCCCTCCTTGTTCTCGGGCGGCGCCATCAGGAAGGGGTTGAAGTTGACCTGGTCCGCCATCTGCCAGCTCTCGTCGGATGACGACACCAGGTCATACCGATCGAGCTTCAGCGCCTTGACCTTGTTGGCGTCGACATCGATCGAGGAGGCCTTGATGAAGGCCGCTCCCTTCAGGTATTTCGTTATGCCCACGTCCTTGTTGAATCCTGATTTCCGGATGATGGGGACGTAGTAGATGTCCCTGACCGCCCCTCCGACGGGGGCCTTGGCGCAGCTCGTGTCAAGGACGATATTTTTATTGAGGTTTATGCCGTAGCCCGCCAGGAGCGGTTCAAGGCCGGTCCTGACCGGGAGCACCATCGGCTGGCGGCCGAACATGTTCTGCTGGCCCATGTTGATCTCGTTGTACGAATCAAGAAAAAAGATAGCGCTCTTCCCCTTCATGAGGAACTGGTCGATCTTGAAGAGCTCCGCTTCGGTGAACTCCTTCCGCGGCCCGTTGATCATGATGAGCCCCAGGTCCGCGGGGATGTCGTCCTTCGTGAGGTCGACGCTCTGGATCTCGTACACGTCCGAGAGGACCTGCTTCAGGATGGCGCCGCCCTGCGGCGACTGCTGGTCGTTCAGCTCCACCTCGCCGTGGCCGGTGATGTAGCCGATGCGGGGATTGGAGCTCACCAGTGCGCCCACTGCGTTGTTGATCCGGTCCTGGAGCTTGTCGATACCCGTGATGACGTTCTTCCCCAGGAGGGTCGGCGCCACGGAAAGCTCGATGAGCTCCGCCTTCTTCTGGGTCTTCAGCACGATCCCCAGGTATCCCTCGCCGGCCGGTATCATCGCCCCGTTCCTGTCGAGGCCGGCCTTCCAGGTGAGCTTCAGGACGCCGTACTGCGCGGCGATCCTGGCCGCCTCCTTGTCCGCCGAGGGGTCGACGTACTGGAGCCGGAGCTTGTCGTAATTGGCGGCGTTGCACTTATCCACCGCCTCCTTCACCTTGTCCTTGAGCGTGTCGATCCCGTCGATGGGAAGGCCCTTGAGGGAGCCATCCATGAAAAGCATCACCTGGACCGGCTGCTTGAGGCTGAGAAGGCCGTCTATCTTGCTCGACATCTTCTCTATGAGCGACGTGATGCTGTACTCGAGGCCGGTCGGCTCGGTGACGGCCTCGATCTTCTCCACGATGTCCGACTGCTGGATGACCAGGGCCATGTAGGTCCTGCGCACCTTGACCTGGTCGTTCTCGAATTCCTGGCTCTGCACCGGCCTGATGCCGTAATCGTTGGCGCTCTTTTCCAGGTCCTTCTCGCCCACGATCTCGTAGCTGAAATACTCGTTGCCGTAGTAGTCGTACTCCTCGAGGATGTCCTTCAGGTAGCGGTAGATCGACGTGTGCTGTGCCGGGAGGTCCCGGGAAAAGAGCACCTTGATTTTTAAATTTTCCTTCAGGTTCGACACGATATCCCTGCTCCGCTGCGACAGGGAGAAGGTGTGGTTCCGGGTGAGGTCGCACCGGAAATTCATGGTGACGCTCACCAGGTTGATGAGCAGGATGATGACGATGTAGAGGCCCAGCTGCACGGTGCGCCGCTTCGCGGGCTCCAGCTGCGTCCCCTTTCCCTTCAGGTACGCCAGGGCGGCGTCGGCCCATCCTTTCACTGCGGCGGTTATATCCTTCGGTTTCATAGGCTGCTATCTCCGGTCATCAAGGATTTTGGTCGTCAGGAGGATCGATATGACGATGATGGACAGGAAATAAATGATGTCCCGCGAATCGATGATCCCCCGAGAAATGTTCCTGAAGTGATAGTCCGTCCCCAGGAACTCGATGAAGGCCAGCTTCGCCGGCAGGAAAATGGTGATTTTGTCGATGAGCCAGAGGAAGAAGCACGCGGCCAGGCCGCCGATGAAGGCGACGATCTGGTTCCGGCCGAGGGACGAGGTTAATATCCCCACAGAAGAATAAGCCCCGGCCAGGAGGATCGACCCCAGGTAGCCGCCGATGATGGGGCCCGGGTCAGGCGATCCCACGATGACGATGGTGACGAGGTAGACCAGCGTGGGCGCCAGCATGATGGACACGAAGGCGGTCGCGGCAAGGAACTTCCCCACCACGGCCTCGGCCGTGGTCACCGGGAGGGTCATGAGGGTCTCGATGGTCCCGCTGTGGATCTCCTCCGCGAAGAGGCGCATGGTGATGGCGGGCACCACCAGGGTGAGCACCAGGGGCAGGAACTGGAAGAAGCCCCGCATCTCCGCCTGGTTGAAATAAAAGAAATCTTTAAAGAAG
This sequence comes from Spirochaetota bacterium, assembly GCA_017999915.1. Classification (NCBI taxonomy): domain Bacteria; kingdom Pseudomonadati; phylum Spirochaetota; species Spirochaetota bacterium. Next base: position 35,712 of record JAGNKX010000013.1, on the reverse strand, counting down.
AAAAAACCGGTCACGATCAGGAAGGCCGTGATGACGATGTAGGCAATGGGCGTGTAAAAATAGGTCATGAGCTCCTTTTTCATGATGGCCAGGGGCTCATGGAGGTAGACCATGGCCGTATCGCCGGCCGAGCGCAGCATATCCTTTATCTTCAGATCCTTGATGTTCATTTCACTCCTCCTCCGGTCAGGTCCCTGAACACGCGCTCCAGGCTCCGCTGTTCCTGTGTCAGCTCATAGAGGGTCCAGCTCTTCGCGGCCGCCAGCCTGAAGATCTCCGGCCTGAGGTCCGCGGTGCCGCCGGTCGTCACCCGGGCCGAAACCAGTTCGCCCCCGGGGACCTCCTCCACGCGGGTGACGCCGGGAAGCTTCGAAATTTCGCCGGACAGGGTCCGGAAATCGGTTCCGGAGACGCCGACGAGGACGAGCCGTTCGTCCCCGGACATGCTCTGGAGGTTCTCGGTCCGGTCGTCGGCGACAATGGCGCCGTGGTCGATGATGATCACCCGGTCGCAGGTCGCTTCCACTTCCGGGAGTATGTGCGTGGAGAGGATGACGGTCTTTTTCTTGCCGATCTCCCTGATGAGATTGCGTATCTCGATGATCTGGTTCGGGTCAAGGCCGCTGGTCGGCTCGTCCAGGATGAGGATGTCCGGGTCGTGGATCATAGACTGGGCCAGGCCGAGTCGCTGCTTGTAGCCCTTGGAGAGCTCGCCGACGCCCTGGTGCATCACCTCGTTGATCCCGCAGAGGTCCGCGATCTCGGCGATCCGGTTTTCGTCCCTGATGCCCCGCACTTCGGCGATGTAGGCGAGGTAATCGTAGGCCAGCATGTCGCCGTAGACCGGCGCGGACTCGGGCAGGTACCCGATGATCTTCCTCACCTCGACAGGACTGTCGTCCACGTTGTACCTGCCGATGGATATGGCGCCGCTGTCCGGCTTCAGGTAGCAGGTCAGCATCCGAAGCGTCGTGGTCTTGCCGGCGCCGTTGGGCCCCAGGAGGCCGGTTATCTCCCCGTCCCTGATGGTGAAGGAGATATTATTGACCGCCCTTATATCCCCAAACTGTTTCGTAATACCCTGTACGGTTATCATGAACAACTCCTGCCTGTATGTAACGTGTTATGCGGTAAGCCGGGGAACTATTACGCGCGGACCCTGCCGAAATCGTCTTCGTAACGGATAATGTCATCCTCTCCGAAATAGTCGCCCGTTTGAATTTCAATGAACACGAGGTTCTTCGCGCCGATATTCTCGATGCGGTGCCGGTCGCCGCGGCCTATGTCGACCGCGTGGCCCGGCCGCAGCTCCAGGACCGAATCGTTGCAGGTGAACAGGGCCGTGCCTTCCACGACATACCAGTGCTCGGCCCGGCGCTCATGGCTCTGCAGGCTCAGCCGCTTTCCCGGAAATACGGTTATTCGTTTCACTTTATGGTTGTTGGCGTCAGTGAGGTTTTCAAAATACCCCCACGGACGATGTGAGTCGTTGATATCCAAAACTCCTCCTCTTAGGGATTCGCGTTTATCAGGTAAGTATCCAAAAATAAAAATTTGTCACAAGATATCAAGTAATTAATCTGATTTTACGGTGAATTTTGCAGGATTGAATTTTTGGCGGTGTAACGTCGTGGATGTTACAATCCGCAATTGTTCCTGAATTCGGTGGGGGTAAAGCCCGTATGCTTTTTAAAGATGATATTGAAACCGGACTTGGAGTTGAACCCGGAATCATAGGCTATCCTGAGGATGGTGTGGTCCCTGTACGTCTCGTCCGACATCTTCTGCTTGGCCTCGTTGACCCTGTATTCGTTTATGTACACGAAGAAATTCTTATTCAAGTGCTCGTTAATTACCTGGGTGAGGTAATGCCTCGGAATGCCGAGCTTCTCCGAGACCGTGACGATGGTCAGCTCGCTGTCAAGATAGGGCTTTTCTTCATTCATATAGCGTTCGAGAGCGTCCAGGTATTTCCTGGCGTCGCTTTCCTTCAGACCGGATTTCTCGTACCTGCGCTCCTTCTGTTCGGATTTGTCCTCATCGCCATTGCCGCTACCGGGCGCCGCCGTCTCCCCGGGGCCCCCCGGTTTTTCTTCCTGTCCGGGACCGTTCTTTTCTTCCTGGCCCGGACTGACGAAAATGACCGGCTGCTTTATGGAAAAGAAGCTGAAGGCGAAAATGAAAAAGGCCAGGGCTATGTCCGGCGTCATCCTCGGGTCCAGGTACGGATGGGTGAACAGCTCGGGCTTCAGCTGCATTGAAAGGAACACGAAGGAGTAAGCCGCGACAAAGCATATGGTTATCCACCGGAGCCACTTGAGGTTCACCTTGTACGAATCATAGGAAAAGTACTCGGAAATGTTTTTCCTGTGTTTCCGCAGCATCACTATCACTATGACGCTGTAACCGATGAAGTAGAGCACCGTTATGGCGCCCGGTATCTGCACGGCCGCCATGGAGTCAAAGGCCATTTCGGGCGGCACCGGCTCCAGGGGAGGAGGTCCGTCGGGGCCGTGGTCCCCCGGCCGGAACTTTCCGTCGGGAGGACCGCCGGGCTCGCCAGGCCGCGGCGGCGGCATTCGCCCGTGGTCATGGCCCGGAGGCGGCATCATGTTTATCCTGGAGTGGTCCGGGGGCGGCATTCTTCCACCGTCGTCGCCGGGAGGAGGAGTCATATCCCCGCCCCCTGCCCTCTGCCGGGACATCTTAGGTCCGATCACTTTCTTCGGCTGCGCCTGCGAGGCCATTTTGTTCAGCTGTTCTTTATTGGCGGCGCTATTCTTCAGATTTACGGCCTGGGCCTGCCGGTTCAGCCCCGGAACGAAAAGGGCGACAAGCATCGCGATGATGAAGGGTAAAAAATGGAGCAGGTATTTTTTCCTGAAAACCGGCTTTTCGCTTATCTCGAATTTCGTATAGAGGTACAGGAAGGGCCCGTACAGGTACGGATAACTGCCGATGGACAGCATCATTTCCGGCGTGGTGAGGCCTGCCGTTTCCCTGGAAAAGACCTTGATCGCCATGGGAAGGGCGAGAAAGAAAAGAAACAGCGACGCGATGATATCTTTCAGCTTGAGGGGCCGCCTGGTCAAAAAATATATTATCGTGAACAGGGCAAAGGCCATTCCGATATGCATGAATGGAATCATGTTCGTTACCTGTACGTAGATTTCACCGCATCGGTGTCGCCATCGAGTATGTATGGACAATCTCAGGATCAATCAATATGAAAATTATGATACCCGGTTTGTTACATGATATACCGCGATTTAGCGGATACAGGGCAAATCTTTTTTATTCATTGCAACGAAGGCGAGGATGCGCATCCTCGCCTTCGTTATAACGGCTTATTAAAATCGGTCAGGACGCTCTCCGTACCGACACGGAAGGATTCAATGCAGCGATCGTATTCAATGCCTCCCGGTAGTTGATATCCGCCTGCCTCCAGTTGATGATGTTCCAGAAGGCGTTGATGTAATCGGCGCGCCTGTTCTGGTAGGAGAGATAGTAGGCGTGCTCCCACACGTCAAGGCCGATGACCGGCACCAGTCTCTCCATGAGGGGGCTGTCCTGGTTCGGCGTTGAATGGACCACCAGTTCGCCGACGCTGTTCAGCGAGAGCCAGGCCCAGCCGGAGCCGAAGCGCTGTAAAGCCGCGGCTTCCAGGTCCTTCTTGAAGGAATCAACGGAACTGAATCTCTTTATTAGCGACGTGGACAGGTCTCCCACCGGGGCCCCTCCCCCGTCCGGGGCCAGTATCTTCCAGAACAGGGAGTGGTTGAGATGGCCGCCGCCGTTGTTTCTCATATCGGCGCGGATGTCCTCCGGGACGCCTGAGAGGTCCGCGATGAGGCGCTCCAGGGGCTCGTCAAAGAGCTCAGGGTGCTTTTCCAGGGCGGCATTCAGCTTTGTCACGTAGGTCCCATGGTGCTTGCCATGGTGGATCTCCATGGTCCTCGCGTCGATATGGGGTTCCAGGGCGCTGAATGAATAGGGCAAATCCGGCAATGTATATGTCTTCATGGTTTTTTCTCCTTTGTTTGAATGTCTTTTCACAGTCATCACATCCTAAACTATATCTTAAAACCACCCTGACATATCATGACAGGATGGCAGGTTAAATCGGTTCGGCTTCGATCTCGACGTCGTCAAGGTCGTTGCCGGCCTTCAGGCAGTGAAGAAACGCCCGGGTCTCAGCCTCTTCCTTCGAGCCCGCTTCGTAAACCCTATTGATCAATACCGATCCGCTGAATCGGTTGGAGCAGGTCGTGTTGTATTTACCCGGTTTTCCTTTCATTCTTTTTACTCCGTAATAATAACAGGCTTTTTCAGGATCCTGCTATTTATTTTTTAATAATATACTAAAATTCTGAATAACAGTCAATGATTTGTATGGATTTTTTGAATTAATTACAGACGGGTGAAGGCGCGGATTGAACTCCTGAATAATGAGCTTCCCGATGCATGAGATGATAATTCTCAAAGCGTTATTCCATTGATATAAATTATTATTTGACAATCATGGCGGTACTGATAATTATTTAGATATGAAGATCAGCATTAACATAAATCATCAGGAACTCGAGCAGTACTGTGTTCGCAATCACATAGAAAAACTGTCATTGTTCGGCTCTATATTGCGTGAAGATTTCAATGAACAGAGCGATATTGATGTCCTCGTGCGCTTCGAGGAGGGCCACGTCCCCGGTTTCTTTAAGCTAGCAGACATGGAAGAAGAATTGTCCCGACTAATGGGTGGACGCAAAGTAGACATGCGGACCTCAGAGGATTTAAGCCGCTATTTCCGTAAAGATGTAATAAACGAGGCGTTGGTGCAGTATGATGCGGGATGATCTTGTCTACGTAAAACACGCTATTGACGCGGCGGAAAAAATCAGCGCTTTTTATGAAGACTAAATCAAGAATAGATCTTGATACTGATGAAATCCTTGGCCTTGCCATCGTGCGGTTGCTCGAAGTTATCGGCGAGGCGGCAAATAATGTTTCACCAGCCATGGTGGAACTGAATCCCGAAGTTCCATGGAAAAAGATGATCGAGATGCGAAACAGACTGATACATGGATACTTTGATATTAATAACGATATTGTTTGGGATACCATAATTCATGATATCTCTGATTTAATTCCTCTTTTAAAGAAATTATTACCATCGGCATAATGGGGATCACTTCCCCAGCTCCTCCGGCCGCTGCGGGTTCCGCAGGGCATCGAGGACGCCGTCCAGGGGCACGGCCTTTCCCCAGAGGATCGCCGAGCGCCGCGGCGCCGGCCCCTTCTCCACCGGGGGCTTCCCCTGGAGGCAGGCCTGGACCACGCCGCGCTGCTCCGCAATGAACTCCTCCCTGGTGTAGCGTTTGCCGCCAGTGCCGCTGTTCAGGGATTTAAGAATTACCTTGTCGATCAGGTCGACCACGCGGGGTATCCGGAAGAGCTCTTCGTCGTCGACGCCGAAAAACTCCGCCACGAAGCGGCTGGCGTTCTCCACCTCCTGGCGGTGCTCCTCCGTGGGGGCCATGAGATAGCTTGACGTGGCGTTGCCCAGGGTGTAGAAAAGGTCGTTGTTGAGCATCGTGTCCCAGGCGAGCTCCATCCGGTTCAGCTCGAGGAGCCGCTGCGATTCGTACTCGACCTCAATGGAGCTCGTTGCCTTCTGCGCCATCTCCAGCATGGAGCGGTTGTGAAAGGACATGACCGGCAGGGAGATATCGTCGGCCTGGCCGGCCAGGGGCCGGAAGGTCTCCACCAGGTTGACCGTGGCCATCTTCACGAAGAGGCCCTCCCGGGCCATCCGCGACGAGAATTCCCCGGCGTCGGCTGACTCCTTTTCGATCTGGAACACTCGCTCGTAGACCCTGCAGGTCTCGGGAAACTTCGCCTTGTCCGCCATCGCCTCGTAGGCCTTGTGGTAGCCCAGGGCCGCGTCCGAGGCCGGCGGTATGGACGCGGCGGCGCCGGCCGGTTTTTTCAGCGATTCCATGGCCACCTTCGACAGGACCGAGGAGAAGCGATTCATCATGTCCTGCTCGGTCGCCAGGGCCAGGAAGGAGCCGATGTCCGCGCACCCCTTGCCGGCGTCGGCCATCTTCACCAGGTACTCGTCGGCCTCCCGCAGCGCCGCGCTGTCCGCGCTCACCTTCGGCCGGTACGTATCCACCATCTTTTTGTAATTGTCGATGAAGTCCTGGATGTCCTTGTTCATTTCCGCGCCTCCCCGAACCACCGCTCCAGGAGCGAGAGCTGTTCATCATTATGATAGAGGCAGTTGCGGTAGGGCGGCCAGGAGCGCAGGCGCTCCCAGGAGAGATCAGGGTCGAGCTCTTTAAGCTTCTCCCACGCGGCCAAAACGGAATTCCTGGAACCCGCCTTGTTCTTCGGGATCGCGACGCGCCACGAGACCAGCGCCGCCATGAACTCCTGGAGCAGGTCTCGGCGCCTGTCCTCGACGGGCAGGAGCTCCTCGGTCTTCCGCCTGGCCTCTTCCATGTTCGCGTACAGGTCCCCGTAGCCTGTGGACCCCTCAACGGCGCGCTTCCGCTCCCCGTAGGCCTTCACGCGCTCACCGTGCTTCAGCCGCTCATACAGGGAGCGGAAATTCTCGCTGCGGTCCAGCTGCTCAGCCCTGGGAACCGCGAACATATCGCCCACTTCAGCGGCGTAATCCTGCGGCCGCTCCCGGATGATCTTAAGATAGGCTTGATACACGGATGAGATATTCTTGTGGAGATCGGGCCGCCGGTCCCCTTCGGCCAGCCGCGCCGCCAGGTAGAGCTCGGCATTCTTGATATGGTTGTCCATGTCGCCACTCCAGGTCACTTTTGTAGAAGCTATTTTAAAATTGGCAGATAATGATCAAACCTGTCATTGCGAGGAGTCCCGATTCCATCGGGACGACGAAGCAATCTTAATGAAATTCTAATCATTTTCATTTGTTCTGTCAACTGCAAATAGTTGACTTGTTGCGAAACTGCGTCTCGCGCTCGCAGGGGACCCCCTGCGGGGGGCTTTTAGGGGCTACGCCCCTAAGACCCCATTAAAATACTTAGTTTTGCAACAACTCTAATCATTACAAATAGATTCCTGATGTATATCTTTTTGCCATGATAAGGGAATTTCCCTACAAGAGTTTACCTCTTTCTTGTATACATTCTCGTTACTATGGCTATTGTTTTTTATTACTCGTCCAAATATCTTTTTAATCAGGAGATAATGTCCGGCGCCTGGTTATTATGAAGAGTGGGAAATATCATGCAGTTACGAAAAGAGGGGAGCAGCGTTATCATCCCTCATTAAATAATTTTTTATTAGCAGTTTGCTGAAAAACAGCAAACCGCTAAGCGATACATGGATGTATCGCCATTTTTCGAGGCATTAGCCGAGAAAAATGTGAGGTTTTACGAATTCACTTCGTAAAACCGACCCTGAAAAACTCCAAGGAGGGAGTTTTTCAGGAAACAGTTAGAGGGAAAGGAGGCCGCACCATGAAACTATCCTGGAAAAACATTTCATTAGGATACAAGATATTCGGCGTACTGCTGGTGACGGTCCTTATTTTCGCGGCTACGATCATACTCTATATCCTGCCGACCCTTGAGGACAAGATCGTATCCGAAAGAAAAGAGAGCCTGAAAAACATGGTGGCCATCGCCATTGGCTACTGCAACAGCATCAATGCTGAATACGAACAAGGGACCGTAACAAAGGAGGAAATGGAGCGCAGGATAACCTCCCGCCTCAGGAGCATGAAATACGGCCCCGAAAACAAGGATTATCTTTTCATAAGCGATTTGAGCCCCATGATGATCATGCATCCCTTCAACGCAGGCCTCGAGGGGAAGGACCTGGGCGATTACAAGGACCCTACCGGGAAAAAGCTCTTCGTGGAAATGGCCACGGTGTGCAAGGAGAAGGGAGCGGGTTTCGTCGAATACCGGTGGCAGTACAAGGACGACAAGAACAGGATCGTGCCGAAGATAACCTACGTGCAGCTTTTCAAGCCCCTGGGATACGTCATCGGCACGGGCCTGTATATCGAGGACGTCAGGGAAAGCATACGGAGCCTGACCATCGGGATCATCGTGATAATGCTGGTCATAACCGCGGTCATCGGGGGGATCATAATACTGTTAACCCGGTCCATCGTCAAGCCGGTGCAGAGGATAATACGGTATGCCGGGAGCCTGGCCGACGGCGATTTCACATGGAGGCTCGAGGACGACGACCGGAAGGACGAGATGGGCAAGATCGCGGCGGCCCTCAACACGGCGGCGGACGGCCTGGAGGAGCTCATCACCGGCGTGGTCGAGTCCTCCGAGAACCTGGTGCAGGCCGTGGGCCAGATCTCCAGCGGCAACCAGAACCTGTCCCAGCGCACCAGTGAGCAGGCATCGAGCATCGAGGAGATAGCCTCCACCATCGAGGAAACGGCGGCCACCATCAACCAGAACGCGGAAAACGCGGTGCGCGCCAGCAGCCTTACGGACCAGGGAGTATCCAAGTCGATGGAGGGCAACAGGATCGCCATCGAGGCGGTGGCCTCCATCACCGAGATGAACGAATCGAGCAAGAAGGTGGCGGATATCATCGCGGTCATCAACGAGATCGCCTTCCAGACGAACCTCCTGGCGCTGAACGCCGCCGTCGAGGCGGCCCGGGCCGGCGAGCAGGGGCGCGGCTTCGCGGTCGTGGCCGGCGAGGTGCGGAACCTCGCCCAGCGCTCGGGCAACGCCGCCAAGGAGATCGAGTCCCTGATCAGGGACACCGTGGCGAAAGTGGAGTCCAGCACCGAGCTGGTGAACAGAACCGGCAACTCCCTGACGGAGATTGCCGAAGCGGCCAAGGTGTCGGCCCGGATCATCGGCGAGATCACCGCCGCGAGCCAGGAGCAGAAGCAGGGGATCAACCAGATCAACACCGCCATCTCGGAGATGGATACCATGACCCAGCAGAACGCGTCCCTGGTGGAGGAGACGGCTTCGGCCAGCGAGGAGATGTCGAACCAGGCCCAGGAGCTCCTTGGCATGGTGCAGAAATTCAAGGTCAGGACCGCCATGGCTGTCAAATCCGGGCGGAAGAGCGCCGAGACGCGCCAGGCTGCGGCCAAACAGGCACGAAAAGAAACGGCCAAGCCGCAACCGGCCGGCAACGTCAGCAAAAAGGATTCGTCAGAGCGGGCCGCAACAATGACCGCCGCCCGCGCCGCCCATGACAGCCACATGAAGAAAATAATGAAGCAGGATGGGTTTGAAGAATTCTAACAATTAATATCACATCGCCATACACGCAGCCCGTTATTCCTCTGAGGGAGAACGCAAGTTCTCCTTTTTTTATGATTAATAAAAGCGATATGTCGCACTAATGCAATGCTGCCCCGAGAATACCCTGAATTCAGGGAACCCGCATTATCCCCCAGGATATTTTTTTCTTGACGCGGCCTTAACGCTGTAACCTCCTTCTCCAGTGAGGTTTTAGACAGAATGACGATAGACACTATCAATAAAATGCTGGATTACCTTGATACGATTCCATTTATCGGAAAAGCGGCGCGAGCCGTTTCAAAAGCGGTGAGACGGATATTTATCAAAGAGAAAAAAAAACAGGGGGTACATTATCCCTTTTTACATCATACCCTTACGATTCCCCGTGGAGAAACCCTCGAATCTCTCTATCATCTGCTTGACTCCTATCGATTCGAATACGACAAAACCGGGGAATTCACCAATTACTTGCGGGAGGATTTTAAAAGGTTCCTGTATACCCTCAGCCTGATCCCGCCGGACACCGCAGGCGCACTGCTGGAAATAGGCGGCAATCCCTATTTCACATCCACGCTGGTTAAAAAATTCACGAAGTACAGCCTCGTATGCACGAACTTTTTCGGGGACCAGTCGGGAAAATATTCCGAAAGGAAGTCAAGCAAGAATGACGGGGAAATGGTATTCGAGTACTACAACAATAATATCGAAAAAGAAGAACTCCCCTTCCCCCCGGGGAGTTTCGATGTAATTTTATTCTGCGAAGTGATTGAGCACTTGACCATGGATCCCCTCTACGCCCTGATCAACATACACCGGGTATTGAAAAAAGGCGGAACCCTGATATTGACAACCCCCAACGTCAACAGGCTGTACAACGTCGCAAGCATCCTCGCCGGTATCAACATAAATGACACATACTCCGGCTACGGCATTTACGGAAGGCACAACAGGGAATACAGCAAAAACGAGCTCATAGGTATTCTGAACCATGCCGGATTCGACATAGAAACGATGTTCTGCAGCGATGTCGAGGACCTGAACAGCGCCAATTCGGTGTATAGCGTCAGGAAGATCCTCAGGCTCGTGAAGTTCCAAAAAGAATATCTCGGCAAGTACTTCTTCATTAAAGCAAAAAAGACACGGGAGCCTAACACCCTGAAACCCCGATGGTTTTACAGAAGCTACGATGAATCGGAGTTATGTTAGGAACATCTCGCTTCAAATGACCTTCCGCTGCGGATCAACATCCATAACGTCATGTCTCAGGCGCAGTCGGCGTCCTTTGTGGCGGTGATTTGCATGTTAGGAACCAACCGGGTCATTGACGGGGATATTCCTGGCATCCTGAAAACACACGACTATGATCAGGCTGGATAACCGGGTTCTGGTAAATATATCAATAAAATAGAATGATTTGCATTTATTATTTATCGGCCGCCTGCCCGGATTGACGGCTGGATCTTGATAAACCGGATGGATTGCGCGGCATCCTTATCCATAAATAGTTTTCCAGACGATGCAATCCCGCACCGGGGTCGGCAGCCCCTCCAGGAACCGCAGCTTCTTCGCGTCACGTCCGATCACATACCGGGACTTGGGTTTCTTCGCGGTAAAGGCGTGGTGGACCCGCTCGGCCACGGCTTCTGCGGGAAGGCGGGCCCCTTCCTCGAGCCATTTCGCGTTGTGCTGCACAACGTCCCCGTACAGACCATAGATGTCCGGGTCCGCCCGGGCAATGAGACTCTTCCTTGCCTCCCTCCCTTTCCTCAATATCTCGGACCGGATCAGGCCGGGCTCCAGCACCGAGACATGAATCCCGAAGGGACGCAGCTCCACCCGCAGCGCGTCGCTTATGGCCTCAACGGCGAATTTCGAAGAGTTGTAAACGCTCGCCGCCGGCAGCGAAATGAACCCCCCGGCGGAGCCCGTATTCACGATCCGCCCCCTCGCCTTTCGCAACAGCGGCAGAAAGGCCCGTGTTACGGCGAACATGCCGATGACATTGACCTCATACAGCTCGCGGACGACCGAAACCGGCGTCAGCTCAACGGCGCTGCCCTGTCCGATCCCGGCATTGTTCATCAGCCCGAACAATCCACCGCCGGTTTCCGACGCGACCGTTTTCACGGCGCGGGCAATCATCTTTTCATCCGTGACATCGAGCATCAGCGGAACGATGCCGCCCTTTGAAAGAGCCGCCAGCGCGTCGCCGTCGGCTTTTTTCCTTACACCCGCGAACACCCTGAAACCGTCGCTCTCGAGGCGAAGCGCGCATGCCCGCCCGATCCCGGTGGACGCCCCGGTGATGACAATCGACTGATTCGTTTTCATGGGTCCCTCCTTCAATGGTCTGGCTATTCCCTCACCTCTCCACAGGCGGCTTCAGGGTCTACATCCCGATATTCTGTCGAGTCGCCAAAAGATTTATTGCGCGGCAAGACCACGCTCTTTGCTGATCGTGTCCAACAGGTCATAGAAATTCCCGCGGGGCTTAACGCCGCCCTCCCTGCAATGGAAGGAGACGGCGTTTTTATCACAGGTTGCGATGCAGAGGCCGCAGCCGATGCAGCGCCTGGGATTGACGGCGTAGGACGCATCCCCCCTGGCGATCGCCCCCATCTGGCACCGGCCGGCGCACTCGCCGCAGGAATCGCAGAGGAGCGCGTCTATGCCCGCCTGGTAGGTCGAATCGATGTAATCGGCCGGATTGGGCATCAGTTTCATGCCCGAAAGGACGCCGCAGCCGCAGGAGCAGCAGAGGCACATGCCCGCGTGCTCCACGGTGTTTGTCGGTGAAATGACCAGTCCCGATCTCTCGCCCAGCTCAAGCACCCGCAGAGCTTCGTCCGGAGTGATTTTGCGCGCCATCTTATAATCGATGTAGTAAGTGGCGACATCGCCGAACGTCAGGCAGGTCTCAAGGGGATGGCCGCAACTTTTTCCCAGCAGGTCGTTCTTTTTCCTGCATATGCAGTCGGCGAGTCCGATTATTTTCTGCGTTTTGATAAAATCGCGGGCCCGGTCATAGATTTCCACGGAGGCGTTCGATTGAATCGCGGCATGCACCGGTACGGTCCTCATCTGCCTGGTCCTGGTCGAAATCCATTGCAGTCCGTAATAGGGCTTGTATGTGTCATGGAGCGCGGCATACTCGCGGTCCATTTTATCCAGCTGGAACTCAAAGATCCCGACGACATATGAAATCGCCATGTACTTTTTGATATTCCCCTCCCGGACCCTGAAAATGAGCCCCTTGCGCGCCAGGTTCTCAATTTGCTCGGACGCCTCCGGCTCGCCTATAGACAGGCGTCGCGCTATCGTGGCGACATCCTCGGGTTTCGGACGCAATGCCATTGCGTAGACCGCTTCATCAGGCGTGAAAAGCTTTTTTAATATTTTGATTTCATGGCCTTCCTTTGTCGTGGGAAAGCCGCCCGGCAGACTGTGCAGATGCTCCCTGAGCTTTACATAGATTTCTTCCTGTGTCATAATGGCACCTCCCCTATTATATTTGGGGAATTGACATTTTCAGATAATAAATATCCCATCACCAATCCCCCTTGTTACAGTTCATTGAACTGGAAGGATGAAAGCAATAACAGAAACGGGCCGGGAACACTACACCAACGGTGACACGGATAGAAATGGATAGTTATAAATAACAATAACCGATGGTAAAAATCAATTTTTTCTCAGGTTTGCGGGGACTTATTGATTGATAGGCTTCGGAGTGAACGATCTGCTCCTGACTCCGTCAAGACAGCGACCACATATGGGCAAACCACAACCTTTCCGTTATCCATTGGTAAATGGCCGGTACGGAAATACGGATCCACATCTGCTTTAAACCCGTTTTTTCTAATGAAATTTTACCGCATGTATGATCAAACTTAACGCGCATTATTTATAAACCAATTTATTATTTATATTAACATTTAATCAATTATATAAAGATTATTGTGATTATTTCAATATATTATACATTTGACATAACTTCGACTAAAAAAATATTGACATGATTTGTTTACTTTTTCACAATTTCGTTATAACCAATGTCCCGTTTCCAGGGATAAAAAACAAACAGTTTCATCTTATTAACTGATACTCCAATGGGGGAGTATTATCATTTCATTTAATAATTCCAGGAGGAGCGATGAAAAAATGTATCTACTTGTTAATGGTGTTCACGCTTATCGCGGCGACGATATCGTGCAGCACAGGAAAAATTGTTGTTAAGGATGATGATTTCACCAAAGCAAAGACAATGACCATGTACCTGAAGCCCGGCATAAGCGACTGGAGCGGGGCGGTTCTCATGATGTGGGAAAACGAATTCTACCGCGAGGTGAAAAACGGCAGATCCACCCCAACCACGGTAGCGATCAAGATGATTGGCGCGACGCTGGTTGAAAATTTTACCAATGCCGCGATGGTAAAGGTAAATGACAAGGTATTCAATATCAACGGCGTAATCACCGAAACAGAGAAAAAACGCAACACCGACATCGATGTGTCTACTGACGCAACAGGCAAAACGACCGGCAAGACCAGCACCAGGGAGCATAAAGAATTCAACCTGAAACTCACCCTCAACCCGCAGATTGAAAAGGCAATGGCTACCGCTTCAGCCATTACCCTGCGCCTGAACGCCGGAAACAAACCGGTTACCATTGTATATTCACCGAAAGAAGTCGAGAGCCTGAAGGCTTTCATGACACTGGATCCCAATAAGCCGCAAAAATAATTTTTATCCATTCGCCAGTACAAACGGCAGCGTCAGCTGCCGTTTGTTTCTGGTGATGACTCCTGCACATGAACAGGACCAAAGTACCCCCCAACGGGAGATGGGCATATCACGTCCAGTCCCAATAAGTTCTTGACGCGATCCCGCCTCCTGCCATCAGCATAACTGTGAAAACCGGAGTTGAATCTTACTACGATTGACCTGTGCCCATGAACGAACACATATCCCCCCGCGTGCTGGAAATACTGGAGTGGCCCGTCATCCGTGATGAGCTCCGCCGGCGCTGCGCCACGGGGCCGGGGCGTGACCTGGTCGACGGGATCCGGCCGCCCGGCGCGGACATCGCCCGGGCACGGCTTAAGAAAATCTCCGCCCTGAAGGAGCTGATAGCGCAGAACAGGGCGCCGGACTTCTCCGGTGTCGCCGACATAGAGCCGCAGATCGCCCTGGCTGAGCGCGACGGCGCCCTGAAGCTTGATGACCTGGCGGCGGTGAGGAGCTTCGTCGTCGCCTCGGGCAGGATCATGCGCTTTCTGAAGGAACAGAAGGACGAGTTCCCTCCCCTGGCGGAGGAGCACGGCCGCCTCGACAGGCTCGAGACCATCACCGGTGTTCTCACGAAAGCCGTAACGGAAAACGGCGAGCTGAACGACGCCGCGTACCCGGAACTCCACAGGCTCAAGGGGGAGCTCTTCTCCGCGAAGCAGGAGATGGAGAAAAGCATCGGGCGGATGATCCACACGCCCTCCATGGACGCGGTGCTGCAGGAGAAGATCTTCACCACCCGGAACGACCGCTACGTGGTCCTGGTCAAATCCTCCATGAAGGACCGCGTCCGGGGCACGGTCCACGACATATCCGCCAGCGGCGCCACCTACTACATCGAGCCCCAGGAGATCACGCCCCTGAACAACCGCGCCCTCATGGTGGAGAAGGAGCTGCAGGCGGAGACCGCGAGGATCCTCCGCGACCTTTCCGCCCGCGTGGCGGAAAGCGCCGGTCCCCTCCGCGGGAACCTCGACGCTATCGCGGGCCTCGACTTCCTCCACGGCGCCGCCCGCTTCAGCATAGACATAAAGGGCGCTGAGCCGGAGATCGCCGAATCGAGCGACATCGTCCTCTATGGCGCCCGGCACCCGATCCTCTACCTGATGTCGCCGGCCTCGGTGGTGGCAAACGATATCGGCCTGGGCGGGGAGAACCGCTGCCTCGTCATATCAGGCGCCAACACCGGCGGGAAGACGGTGCTCCTGAAGACCATCGGCCTCTGCGTACTCTTCGTGATGCTGGGCCTTCACGTGCCGGCCGGGCCAGACTCGCGGGTCGGGATCTTCTCGCGCATCCTCGCGGATATCGGCGACGACCAGAGCCTCTCCCGGTCGCTGTCGACCTTCTCCGGCCAGATCGTGGTCATCAACGAGATGCTGGCCAATGCCGACGACCGGACACTCGTCATCATCGACGAGATCATCGTGGGCACCAACCCGCGCCAGGGCGCGGCCCTGGCCCAGGCGATCCTGGAGTCCCTGATCGAGACAGGGAGCAGGATCGTGGTCACCACGCATTACTCCGAGCTGAAAGACCTCCCCGCGGGCGACGGCAGGTTCCAGAACGCGTCAGTGTCCTTCGACATGGACACGCTCCGCCCCACCTACCGCCTCATCACCGGGATCCCCGGCGTGAGCTACGCCATCGAGATAGCCAGGAACTACGGGTTTCCGGACCGGGTCATCGACCGGTCGCGGTCCCTCCTGGACAGCAGGGAGCTCACCATGGAGGCGTTGATCGAAAAGATGCAGAAGCACGAGCGGGAGCTCACGGACAAGAAGGCCCGCCTCGACGAGATGGCCGCCGGCCTTGAAAAGGAGAAGACCGAGTACGACGGGCTGATGAAATCGCTGGAGAAGCGCTCCCAGGAGATAAAGCAGAAGGAGGGGATCGAGTTCCTCCGGGAGCTCCGGGAATACCGGGACCTGGTGGCGCGCCGCATCACCGATCTCCAGAAGATGAACATGAAGGAGGCGGGCAGGGTCCATGAGACGATCAGGGAGGTGGAGGAGTCGATACGGACCGACCTCGGCAGGGAAAAGGGAAAGCTCTTCCGCGACAAGTATGTCCCCCTGGACGCGGAAGGATTGAAGCCGGGCGACCGCATTTTCATCATCTCCCTCGAAAAGGAGGGGACCGTCGAGACCATCGACGCCTCGCGGAGGACCGCGACTGTCCTCCTGGGAAGCTCTATCAGGTCCACCTTCAGCCTCGACGACCTGTACCAGCCGAAGGGCGGGCAGGCCCGCCCCGCGCCGGAGCGGAAACAGGACAGGAAGAGGCGCCCTGAGCCGGGCGCCGATGACGGCGGCGCCATACCCGGCGTGGTGCAAACGACCTACAACACCGTGGACCTCAGGGGAAAGCGGGTCGAGGAGGGCCTGCGCATCATGGAGCAGGACTTCGACCGGATGGTCCGTGTCGGCATCGACACGGCGGTGGTGATCCATGGCCACGGCACCGGCGCCATGAAGGAGGCGGTGCGGGAGAACCTCAGGCACAACCTTTACGCGAGCGGGTTCAGGCCCGGCGAGATCGGCGAAGGCGGGGACGGCGTGACCATCGTACGCCTCCGGTGCTGAGGGAATAATTATCTTGACGCGCTCAAAATTATTGAATATATGTAGTTAATGGATCCGCGGCGCTCCGAACACAGGCTTCGTCTCATCCCCTTCGATACGGCCGATATCCTCACGCTCCTGGAATCGCATGAATCCCCGGTGATGGAGGCGGAACTCCTGCGGGCCATGACCGGGGAGGAGCGGATACCCTCCAACAGGGAAAAGCTCTTCGAGCTCCACTTCTCGTTCTACCACGCCCTGTACCGGCTGAAGCGGGAGGCGGGAGCGCGCGGCTATTACCTTCACCTTGACCCGATGAGGATCAGGCTGGCCCGGATACCGGGCCCCGGCGCCTGCCATCATTACGACTCCCAGGCGGGATCTCACTGCTGCATGGACACCGACGGCGGCGATTACTGCGCGGCGCACCGCGGCCCCGGGGAAACCGATCTCTTCTTCGACCCTCTCTATGATTTCTACACCAACCCGGACAATCTCTCCTTCGGAGAGAGCGCCGTCCTTGAGAAGCTGATGAAGGGCGTCGTCATATACGCGCTCCGGCGCGGCGAGGTGGAGCGGGCCCTGGATCTCTTCGGCGTCCCGCGCCCCACGATGAAAAGCATCAGGAAGAAATACCACGAGATGGCCAAGAAGCTCCACCCGGACCTGAACCGGGGGAGTGAGCCCCTGATGAAGGAGCTGAACCACGCCTACCAGGTCCTCATGGAAGTCTTCGTCATCTGAGCGGCCCCTCCACTCCGCCCGGGGGCCCCGTGGGTTGCCGCCGATGGCCGGCGGAGCGCCGGCCGGGCCAAATTAAGGTTTGACATTATACCGCCGGAGACCAGTCTTTAGCGGGGGCTGATGCAATCATGAAAGAAAAGAAACCGACGATCACCATCCTCGACTGGCTTTTTTCGCGGCAGGGCGCGATAGATACCAGGCCTCTTGAAAGAGTGAGCGACTGGAAGAAAATCTACGATGACGCCGCGTCGGGATGGGATCTCCCGGTGGACCGGGCGGTCATCGGGGGCTTCCTGGCGGACCGCGCCGCCTACGCCTTCGCCGCGGGATACGAATCGGGACTCCGGCGTCTTGTCCCTTCCCTGCCGCAGAAAGCCATCGTCTCCTTCTGCGTCTCCGAGGAGAAAGGCGGGCACCCGTCGACGATACGATCGTCCCTCAGGGAGGCTGCATCGGGCGGAGGATGGACCCTGGACGGAAGCAAGAAATTCATCACCATGGCCGACGAGGCCGAGCTTCTCCTGGTGGCGGCCTCGACCGGCTCCGGCCCGGACGGGAAAAACCGGATCCGCATGGTCATGGTCGAACGAAACGCGCCGGGCGTCGAGGTCACGGTCATGAAGGGCCTTCCCTTTGTGCCGGAGATCAGCCACGGCACGATCGCCTTCAGCGGCGTCGCCGTGGACGAAGGCTCCGTCCTTCCGGGCGACGGGTACAACGGGTATATCCGGCCCTTCCGCACCATCGAGGACCTTCACGTGTTCGCGGCCATCGCCGGGTTCATCTTCCGCATCGCCTCCCTCCACGGCTGGCCCCGCGCCATCAGGGAGGAGACGGCGAGCCTTATCGCGGGAACGCGGGCCCTGGCCATGGAAGATACTTCCTCGCCGGCGGTGCACATCGCGCTGGGGGGGCTGCACCGGCAGATCACCGCGCTCCTGGGAAGCGTGTCAGGCTATTGGGACATGGTTGATGAACAAACAAGGGTCCGGTGGGAACGGGACCGGGGGCTTCTCTCCGTGGCGGAAACGGCCCGGGCCAAGCGCCTTGAAGCCGCGTGGTCGCGCCTGGGCTAGTCCCTGGCGGCGTCTTCTATCTTGAATTCCTGGAACTCCCTGACGATCTTCTCCTCGTCAAAGGCGTTGCGGGATACGATGTTCCTCAGGTGGATGAACGAATCCAGGTCGAGCTCGGTAAACTTGATGGCCGTGCCGGAGTCCGTTTTGCGCACCACCTTGCCGACGATATTCAGGGAGAGATTTGAGCTGGTTCCGTAGAGAAACAGCGAGATCTGGACGATTTCATCAACGGGGAGATTCATTTCAGCCTGGATCATCATCCCCCCCGTGCTGAGATCAAGGACATCTCCTTCAAGAACAGAATCCCCGTATTTGACAACAGACCGGACGTGAAAAGGCACCCTGATCGTATTCCTTTTTTCCATTATATTCACCTCCGATAATGTCGTTTGAAGGGAACGCCGTCGCACAACGTTATATTCAATATAAATATATAAAACATTTTCAAGAGGGATGTCAAATAAAAAATTCATTTTATGCCTGATATCGACGCTCCCGCGCCTCTCTTTTCGCTAAAAACCAAATTATCATTGAAATTAACGCTCTTATGCGGTAAAATGACATCATTGTGGCCATGGATCAACATACCATTAAAAACGAACAGGAACTCATACGGGAGATCGAGACTCTCCGCAAGGAGCGTGACAACCTGCTCGGCAGAATCAATAACAAGCGCCTTGAGACCGGCATCATCCAATCGGAGAACGATTACCGCCGGATCCTGGAACAGATCGATGACGGCTACTTTGAGGTCGACCTGAACGGCAACCATACCTTCTGCAACAAGGCGATGGAGCTCATAACCGGCTACACGCCGGAAGAGCTGATCGGCTCAAGCTATACGATCCTGATGGACGAGAAAACGGCGGAGCAGATATCGACGCACTTCGCCGCGGTGCACCGCCTTGAAGCGGAAAAGAAAACCGTCGTGTACGAGATCATCCGCAAGGACAAGACCGACCGCATCGTCGAGATATCGGTCAGCCTGATGCATTCCGCCGTGGGAAAAAATGTCGGCCTGCGCGGCATCATGCGCGACATCACCGAGCGGCTGCGCGACATAGACCTGCAGGAAAGCTTCAACACGATGCGCAAGGCCCTGGGCCAGACGGTGCAGGCCCTGGCCCTGGCCCTGGAGGTGCGGGACCCCTACACGGCGGGACACCACCGCCGCGTGTCGGACCTGGCCCGGGCCATCGCCTCCCTCATGGGATTCACGCGGGACCGCATCGACGGGATCCGCATCGCCGGGTCCATACATGACATCGGCAAGATCTCGATTCCCGCGGAGATATTGAGCAAGCCGGCGGCGCTCACCGAGATCGAATACAAGCTGATCAAAACGCACCCCCAGATGGGATACGATATCCTGAAAAACATCGATTTCCCCTGGCCGGTCGCCATGGCCGTGTACCAGCACCACGAGCGCATTAACGGGTCCGGCTATCCCTGCGGACTGACTGATAAAAACATCATCCTCGAAGCGAAGATCCTCTCCGTTGCCGACGTGGTCGAGGCCATGTCATCCTACCGGCCCTACCGGCGGGCCATCGGCACGGAAACGGCCATCGACGAGATCAGGAAGAACAGCGGCGTCCTCTATGACGGGAACGTGGTGGAAGCCTGCTGCGTTCTCTTCAATGAAAAAGGCTACCTTTTCAAGGACTGACAGTCGTTACGTTTCGCCTATAATACTTGACTTTTCGCCACACCATAGCAGAATGTCAATGCTGAAAATGAATGACGCTAAAAGGAAAGCCCCATGGACCTACTGCTTCTCGTCATTACCGCCATTCTGCCGCCACTCGCCTTCATGTTGTACATCTACCGCCTTGACAGGATCGAGCCGGAACCGTACGGTCTGATCCTGAAGGCCCTGGCGCTGGGCGCCGCCGCCGTCATCCCCGCGGCCCTGATCGAGCTCTCCCTCGGGATGATCCCTATCTTCGCCCTGGGCGGCTTCGCGGGAGCCGCGCTGAAGTCCTTCATCGTCATCGCTCCGGTCGAGGAAGCCCTCAAGCTCGCCGTGGTGCTCCTCTTCATCTGGAAAAACATGAATTTCAACGAGGAGAACGACGGGATCGTATATACCGGCGCGGCGGCCATCGGTTTCGCCCTGCTGGAAAACATCCTCTACGTCGTCCAGAGCGGGTTCGGCACCGGCATCATGCGCGCCGTGACGTCAATCCCCCTCCACACCTTCACCGGCGTGATCATGGGCTACTTCGTGGGCATCGCCAGGTTCGCCCCGACGGCTGGAGCACGAACCGGCGCCATCCGGAAGGGCTTTATCACGGCCTACCTGATCCATGCAGTGTACGACACCTTCGTGCTGTCGGCCACGGCCGCGGCCCTGCTGATCATTCCGCTGGTCATCGCCCTTTTCGTGTTCGGCGTCATCTATCTCAGGAAGGGAGCGGCCCTGTCCGCGCGGAGGTGGTACGCAACGCCCCGGGCGGAGGAATCGGCGCCAAGCACCGCCCCGATTCCTCCGGCGGCGCCGGCGGCACGGCAGGGAAGCGGCGTATATAAAATAGTGGTTTCGCGGATACTGTTCTCTCTCTGCGCCGGCTTCTGGGCGCTCCTGGCCATCGCCATGACAGAGAAATCCGTGGGAACAGAGGGTGGGATCACTGATATTATCGCCGGAGGCATCATCCTGACCATCGTACCGGCGGTCATCGCCATCATCCTGGAGATATCCTACCGCAGGCATGACAAGGCGGCGGTCGCCGCCTAGGAAGACACTCCAAGGCATCATTCAGACCAGAGGCGCAATGACATGACACAGATCACAAAACAAAAAAGAGTCCTTTTAATAACGGCGGTGCTGATCCCGCTCCTCGCGGGAGCGCTCTTTTCAGTCGAGGACGTCATCGTCCTTCCCAAAACCGGCCACCGCAAGCCTCCCATCACCTTCAGCCACAGGGCCCACGCGGACGATTACGGCACCGCGTGCAAGGACTGCCACCACACCGGGAAAAACGTCAAGTGCTCGAGCTGCCACCTGCGACGCGACAAAGGGAACATCATCAATCTGAAGGGAGCCTTTCACCAGCAATGCCTGGGCTGTCACCGGAAGACCTCGGGGCCCAAGGGGTGCGGCAGGTGCCACCACGCAGTACGGCGGTGACTGATTGAACAGGGACGCCGCCCCGTGAAACGGCGCGGCGGAAAATCAAGAGGTAGGCTATGAACAGCATTAAAGAATATCTGGACATCGACATACAGGCCGCCTTCGGCAAAAAACGAAATGTCATGCTCGTCATGATCATATCGGTGCTGGCGCTGCTCATCGTATTCATGGTGATCAATTTCATCTTCAGCGGAAGGGTCATCGCCGGCATCGTCCAGCGAAACTACATGAAAACGGCGACCAAGCAGTTCGAACACATCGAGTACTGGATGGAGCGGAGGGTGGAAAATATCGAGCATATCGCGCAGTCGCAGCAGGTCATCGCGGCCGCGGCGACGGGCCGGCAAGACACCGCCGCCGCCTACCTGCGCACGGTCATCGATGAACAGGGAGCGTACAACGGCATTGCCATCATCACCGGTCAGGGCGCCGTCTCCTATGCCAGCGCGCCGCAGTGGGGCCGGACGGCAAAGGGCCTCTTCAAGGAGATCAGCGACACAGATGACATCTACATCGGTAAAAAAATCGTCGAGATAGACGGGAAAAACAGGTCCAACACCCAGCCGGTGAGCTATCCCATATACGCAATGCCGGGTGAGAAGGGACGCATAACCGGTTACATCGTCGTTTTCATCAACCTGATGATCATCGAGGACTCCCTTGACATGCTCGACCTTGGCGAGGGAAGCCACGCCTACCTGATCGACAAGAACGGGCGCGTCGTGAGCTCCACCGGCGGGTTCGAGTACAAGAACACGGCGAAGGGATTCCGCCTCATCGACGGCTCCGGGAAACTGGTGCCCTCGGTCGCGCAATGCCTCAAGACCGCCCGCCACGGCAGCGATCATTACACCGGCCACCTGGGCAACTCGGTCATCGCCGTGTGGAAATGGTACAGCTATTTCGAATGGGTCTTCCTCATTGAAGTGGACCGGGGCGAGGCCCTCTCGTCGGTCAAGACCATGGCGGCCTTCTACCTGCTCTCGGGCATCATCTTCACCGTGGCGGTCCTCTTCGTGGCGATACGAAACTTCAGCAGGATCATGAAGCCGATCAACAGGATCATCGACGCCATCAGGGTCATGTCCACCGGGGACCTCCGGGTCCGGGCCGGTCTCCATTCCCAAAGCGAGGTGAGCGACATCGGCGAGAGCCTGGACCAGTTCCTGAACAACATGTCCTATATCGTGAAAAACGTGAAGGAGATCTCCATAACCCTGGCCACCGAGTCCGAGCAGATGTCGGCCTCCTCGGGACAGTTCACGGAGAACGTGCAGCGCCAGGCCGCGTCCGCCGAGGAGATCATGTCCACCGTGGAGGAGCTCTCCTCCGGCCTCGAGAACGTGAGCGACGGCGCCAACGACCAGTTCGCCAGCCTCAACACCCTGGGAGGCATGATGAAGGAGCTCTCCGACTCGATCAACGGCATGGGCGCGCGGATCAAGGACGCCCTGAACCTGACGGCCCAGATATCGGCCAAGGCGCAGACCGGGAGCCAGTCCCTCGCGGTAATGAACCAGAGCATGTCGACCATCGACGCGCGCACGCGGGAGATGACGAACATCATCGAGATCATCAACGGCATCTCCGAGCAGGTCAACCTTCTCTCCCTGAACGCCGCCATCGAGGCGGCCCGCGCCGGGGACGCCGGCCGGGGCTTCGCCGTGGTGGCCGACGAGATATCGAAGCTGGCCGACCAGACCGCGACCAGCCTGAAGGATATCGACACCCTGATCCGCGTCAACAACGACGAGATCGGGGCCGGCCTCGCCAACGTGACCTCGACCGTCAAGGTCATCAGCGACATCATCGAGGGCGTCGAAACCATCAGCCGCATGATGAACCTGATCTACGAGAACATGGAGCACCAGCTCACCACCAACGATACCGTGAACGCCGAGGCGGGCAAGGTGCAGACAAGGGCAAGCGAGATCCGTGGCGCGTCGGAAGAGCAGAAGATCGCGGCGGAGGAGATCGTGAAATCCGTGTCCTATATCAACGAGCTGTCGCAGAGGAACGCAGCCACCTCGGAGGAGATGACCGCCAGCACCCAGGAGCTCGCGAAGATCGCCGGGAGCCTTTCCGATCGGGTCGATTACTTCAAGGTGTGACGCAGCAAGCCGCTACCGAATGCCGATGACCACCGTGTCCCAGAGGTCCCGCGGCCCCTGGCCGATGCGCCAGAACGCCACGGACGGTATCTGGTACTCTTTATAGAGCTTGAGCTTCGCGTGTATTGAGGAGATGTCCTCGTAAAACACCCTGACCCTGACCTGCTCGGTGTATTCAAAGGAAGGGCCCCTGTCCGGGCAGCTATTCAGCGCTTCTCTCGACTGCTTCGACAGCTCCACGGCCTGGTTATAGGTCACCGCGCGGTTTATCTTCTTTCCCTGCCAGACCCTGCCGTAGAGGGGAATTCCCATGACGAGCTTCTCCCGGGGGATGAAGATCGTGGCATTGCCGGCGGCGGTATCGCACCAGGAGAGGGACGATATGGGACCGGCCTGGCTCGTTTCCCAGTGCTGGTCATAGGCCATGATGAAGACCTTGTCCACCACGTCCGCTATGGCCGCGTAATCATAGGCGCTCCGGACGCTCCAGTTCATACGCACCGGCACGGCGGCGCTCAGGGTCTTCCCCGGCATGCGCTTCTTCAGATCTGAGAGAAAATCCACGTAGGCCCGCCCGTCCTCGGGATAGAGCGACTCGAAATCGATCTGTATGCCGGCGAAGCGCTCCGACGCGGCCGCGATATCGCCGATAAGGGCCTCCCGGGCCCTGCCGTTCCTGTCGAGGCAGCCGTGGAGGAGTGCGGGGCTGGCGAGATTGAACACGACCAGATGTATTCTCGGCGCCGAAGCGCTAAAGGAAAGCGCCGGCGGCGCCGTGGAACCGCGCAACCGGCCGTCCCTGGTAACGGAGCATCCGAAATAGAGAATATCGGTGAGAGTCTCCCGGCCCGTTATCTTGCTCTCTTCGCCCTTCATCAGGTAGGCCCAGACCTCCTGGAACCGGCAGGGTCTTGGGTACCGCTGTTTTACATCCGCTTTAACATCGTGCCGGGGCTGAACCGAGCAGCTGAAGACCACGGCGCTCAGGATAAGTATGGCGGCCGGTTTTATGACATTGTGAATTATTCTGTTCATCATTTTTATACACCGCTGATATAATAGTCGGTCATATGGTTATGGATCAATAAAAAAAATCAATGGCTGATACATATTTGCATTTGTTCCATTATCAGACATATACAAAAATACCTGCGCCGGTTCAAATATTTTTTGCTCCGGCAAAACACCAGGATCGATACTTTTAAAACGTTGGACAACCACAGTTCAAATAGTATTGACATATTACCTTAAATCACTATAGTTGTATGCTGTACCAGCGGCCTTTGCGTCACATCCATGCACCAAGGAACGGCCCTGAATGGATTATGAACAGCAATCAAAACAGGCACTGATAGACTTCATCCGAAAGATGGAAGCCCACATGGCAGAGGCGCGCAAGAGCCTGGACCGCATGGGTCTCTATTCCTCCATCGTCGAAGAAGCGGCTGAATCGATCGCGGTCGCCGACCTGAACGGCAACTATATCTTCTTCAACAAAAGCTACGAAAAGCTCCGGGGATGCACCCGGGAAGAGCTCATCAACAAGAAATTCAAGGATGTCTACTCCGACGAGGAGAAAAGGAAGCGGCAGAAGGCCTTCGAAGAGGTCATGAAGCGGGGTTACTGGAAGGGCGAGCTCCTCTACCAGCGGAAGGACGGCTCCTATGTTCCCACCTCCTGCACCACCGTGCTTTTGAAAGACAAGGCCGGACGTCCCATAGCCACCATCGGCCTGATGACCGACATCACCGACCTCAAGAACGCGGAAATGAAAATGAAGGAAGCCCGGGACGAAGCGGAGCGGGCCAACAGGCTGAAGAGCTACTTCCTGGCGACCATGAGCCATGAGATCAGGACGCCCATCAACGCGATGCTCGGCTTCACGGAAATGCTCATGGACGAGGAAACCAGCGAAGAAAAGAGGTCGCGCCTTGAGCTGGTGTACCAGTCGGGGAAGATGCTGCTGGACCTCGTCAATGACATACTGGACCTCTCCAAGATAGAGGCGGGCAAGTACGAGATCGTGACCGGGCCCTTCTCCATGGCGGAGACCCTGCTCTCCGTACAGGCCCTGTTCGAGTCATCGGCCCGCGACAAGGGCCTCGCCTTCACCGTGGAAACGGCCGGCGCCCTACCCCCCCTGGTCATGGGCGACCAGAAGCGCATGCGCCAGATCATACTCAACATGACCAGCAACGCCTTCAAGTTCACCGAGAAGGGTTCGGTCCGCATCGGCTGCGACTACCGCGACGGGACCGCGACGATACGCGTCGAGGACACCGGCATCGGCATAGAAAAGGAAAGCCAGGAGATCATCTTCTCGGAGTTCTCCCAGGCGGACGAGACCGTGTCAGGCAGGTACGGCGGCACCGGCCTCGGCCTCGCCATATGTAAAAAGCTCCTTTCGCTCATGAACGGCTCCATCTCGGTGGAGAGCGAACCGGGCCGCGGCTCCGTCTTCACCGTGACCATAGCCCTGCCCCCGGCCGGGAAAGCCGAATCCAAGGGCCGCGACGGCGCCACGGCGGCGGGGAGCGCCGGTCCCGATCCGGACAAGGTGCTGCGGAAGCGGATCGCGGCGGGCAATCCGCCGACCATTCTCGTTTCGGAAGACGACCCGATCAACCGGAAGTTCATCGAGGCCTCTCTGGCCAAGATCGGCCTGTCCTGCGATCTCGCCGTGGACGGCGGCGAAACCATCGACAAGATGAGGCGCAAGCCCTACGACATAGTGTTCCTCGACATACAGATGCCGGTGCTGAGCGGCGAGGAGGTGCTGGCGGCGCTGCGGAAGGAGGGACGCCTCGACGGCTCTTTCATCATAGCCCAGACCGCCTATGCCATGGAGGAGGACGAGAAGAGGTTTCTCTCCCTGGGCTGCAGCTCCTACATCGCCAAGCCCATTGACCGGCACAAGCTGAAGGCGAAGATCGCGGAGGCGATCATGAGGATGGATTCCTAAGGCGCGGTCACGTGACCGCGCCTACTTATTAAACCGCACCTGGATGTGCACCACCTCGGGCCTCATCCCCACCCGCACCGGAGGGCCCCAGGTGCCGTAGCCGCACGACACGTACACGGCGGCGCTTCCCACCTGCCTGAACCCGCGGCTCACCTCGTAGATAAGGCCGGTGATGTAATTGAAGGGCCAGAGCTGGCCGTGATGGGTGTGGCCCGAGACCTGCAGGTCGACGCCGTGCTCCGCCGCCTCGGATAGATGGTAGGGCTGGTGGTCCATCATGATGACGGGCCTGGTCCGGTCCACATCCTTCATGACGGCTGCCAGGGGGAGCCGGCGCAGGCCGGTGAACTGAGCGCTGCTCCGGTCCTCGCGCCCCACCAGGTAAAACCTGTTATCGATCAGGACGGCCCGGTCCCTGAGCACGGTTACCCCGTGGCGGGAGAGGTACTGGCTCGCCGACTCCACGCCGCCGATGTACTCGTGGTTCCCCGTGACGGCAAAGACGCCGTAGCGCGACCTGATGGCGCAGAGGAGCTCGCCCAGGTTGTTCTGGATCACCGGGGCCAGGTCCTCGTCGACGATATCTCCGGCCAGAAGCACGATGTCCGGTCGCAGCGCGTTGACCATGTCCACCATCTGCTGCAGGCGCGAATTCTTGATGATGGTCCCCAGGTGTATGTCCGTCACCAGGGCTATGTCCAGGGCCTTAAGGCCGCCGGCGCCCTTGGGGACCTCCACCACCACCGTGTTGACGCGCGGGTTAAGGGTGTTGAAATATCCGGCCACCACGACGGCCGCCGCCGTCACGGCAACGACCACCGCCGCTATCTGCCTGATTCTCGCGTATAAATCCGAAGGAACCGCCACAGCGCCGGCGACCCAGTTGACGAGGCGAAGGATATCGCAGAGGATCACTCCGAAGAACAGGTAGACCATCATCCCGAGCCAGAAGGAGCCGATCCAGATCAGGTAATTGCTGGCGGCGCAGATGGAAACGCGCTCCAGCACGCGGCCGCCGATATAGGACAGGGCGAGGACGAGAAATATCACCAGGTACGGTATCCGCACGATCCATTCTTTCGGGAGGGTCTGCCATCCCCTGATGAAAATGTAAAAATTCACCGCGCCGTAGAGCGTAAAAAAAACAGTCAGGAATATGATGAAATTAATGAGCTTCATACCCGCTTAGTATCCTCCCGATGAGCACTCCGTTGATGCTCGATTGCACGAGGCCCCTGGTAATGCCGGCGCCGTCGCCCCCGGCGTACAGCCCCCGGTACCGGGTCTGGAACCTCTCGTCGACCCCGATGATGTTCGAATAGAACTTCACCTCCACCCCGTACAGGAGCGTCTCGTCGCTCGACAGGCCGGGGAAGATATTGTCCAGTGCGGCTATCATCTCCTTTATGTCCAGCATAATTCGGTAGGGGAAGACCAGGCAGAGGTCCCCGGGCACCGCGTCCCGGAGGGTGGGCCGCAGGCTGTTCCGGCCGAGGCGGTCGGCCGTGGTGCGCCGGCCGCGCAAAAAGTCGCCGAAGCGCTGCACGATGACCTTGTTGCCCGAAAGCATGTTTGCCAGGCGGGCGATGTATTTCCCGTACTCGATCGGCTCCTTGAAGGGATCGGTGAAGTAGTTGGACACCAGGATGGCAAAATTGGTGTTCTCGGTCTTGAGGCGGTCGTCCCGGTAGCTGTGGCCGTTCACCACGGCGAGATCGTCATGGTAGTACTCGGTCGCCACGATGCCGGCGGGATTGTGGCAGAAGGTGCGGACCCGGTCGTCGAAGGTCGGCGTGTAGTATATGAGCTTGCTCTCGTAGATGTGCTCGTTCACCTCCTTCATGATCTCGTTGCGCACTTCGACGCGGACGCCGATGTCGACCCCTCCGATCTTCGTGTCGATGCCGTACTTCACGCAGATCGACCGGAGCCACTCCGCGCCCTGGCGTCCCACGGCGAGGACCACGGCGCCGGCGCGGAACTCCTCGCCGCCGGCCCTCACGCCCGCTATTGTCTCCCCCTCGATGACGAGGTCCGTGACGGCCGTGTCGAACCTGATCTCGATACCGCCGTCGAGGAGCTCCTTCTGGATCTGCGTGTAGATCCGGTAGCTCCCCTCGGTGCCCATGTGGCGCACCGGCGATTCCACGAGCTTCAGGTTGCTCCGTATAACCTTCTGGCGGAGCCGCTCCATGGCCGCCTCGTCGAGGTTCACGCCGTAGAGGGTCCGGTCGGCGCCATAGGAGAGGTAGATGTCGTCGATGTAGCGGATGAGCTCCGCGAGCCGCTCCTCCGGCAGGTACTGGTTCAGGATGCCGCCGATCTCCGGCGAGAGCATCAGCTTCCCGTCGCTGAAGGCGCCCGCGCCGGAAAAGCCGGTCGTAATGTTGCAGGGCCGGCAGTTATGGCACCGGCCGGTCTCCCGCATGGGGCACGACCTGTTTTCGATGCGTCGTCCCTTTTCCAGGATGAGGATGCTCTTTCCCGGGCTGCGCTTCCTGAATTCCATGGCGGTGAATATTCCCGCCGGCCCGGCGCCGACTATGATGCAGTCGTAGGTCACTTATGCTCCTTGTGGCGTCTCAGTATCTCAATAATTATCCTTTTCCCTGAGCCCCCAGCACTCATTCTTCTCAAAATTCCCCAGAGGCTCCATATGGATGACTATATCATACAGGCTCTGGATGGATTCGCGTATCCTGTTTTCGAGAACTTTAATCCTCTCATGGGCTTCGCTGACGCTGGAATCGCCGTCAACCTCGACATCCATGTCAACCACGTGATGAAAGCCGATTTTCCTGATCCGTATCCGGTGAGGATTGCTGACCCCGTCGGTCGTCTTCACCGCTTCGATTATTTTATTGTATAGCTCCATGTTAACTTCGCCTTCCATCATCTCCGTGATGGTGCTTTTAAAAATACGGATGGCGGTATACATGATCCATATGCTGATGAGTATGGCGACGATCCTGTCAATGATCGCCAGATCATAGAGAAAAACGAAGGCCAGGCCCACAAGGACGCCGGCCGAAATGATGATGTCATTAAGCATGTTCCTGCCGTTCGCCAGTATCAAAGGGCTGCCGGCTCTTCTTCCCAGGACATACTGGCTCAGCGAAAGCATGGATTTTCCCAGAATTGATGCAATGGTGACGTAGATGGCTGTTTTCCCGGGCATCCCGATCTGATCATGGCTTAAAAGCTTTTCGACGGTCGACAGGCCGAGCTGTCCGCCCACGAAGAATATGATAAAAGCCAGTATTGAAGTCCCGATGGTTTCCGCCCTGAAATGTCCGTAGGGATGTTCCCTGTCAGGCGGATGCATAATGATAATCGATACAACCAGCGTGATGATCGAGATGATCACATCCGTGATGCTGTCAAGTCCGTCGCCAAGGACCGAAAGGCTACCCGAGATTATACCGACAATGATTTTCGAGACTGCCAGCAACGCGTTTCCCGCTATGCTTATTATTGACGCGGTTTTTATGATGTTATTTCTATCCATGGGATTATCGTCCAGGAAACACGGGCGGTTCGACTCCCCTTCAGTCGTCGCTCAGTTTTTTCCTGACATCTTCGGCCTCTGCCAGGGCATTCCGGGCAATTTTTACGATTTTGGTATCGCCGCTCTGCTCGATTATGTCCTCCAGGGCGCGGACAAGCTTT
Source organism: Spirochaetota bacterium (assembly GCA_017999915.1). NCBI lineage: Bacteria > Pseudomonadati > Spirochaetota > Spirochaetota bacterium. The sequence continues at coordinate 5,383 of JAGNKX010000013.1, read as the reverse complement.
TTGTTCTGCAAGTCGAAAATCTGAAGCTCCAGTTCTGAACCGTCTCTTCCAAATGCCATGGCTGGTGTCCTTCCCTGTTTTATCTTTATCCATGACCGGGGCGTTTCTTGCGTGGCGCCTCGTCTTCAGCATGCCACGTTAACACACTTTGATAATTAGTACAACTAAATAACGATTAATCTGCAAATACCCCGCGGTAAGCTGCGGGGTATTTTGTCGCATAATGTTTTGCGATCAAGCGCTTTTTCATGCATATGCAAGCCCTTTGATGAAAAACATCATACTATATACGATTTATCTTTGACAAATGCCATCGCCTGTGGTACCCTACATCCGCTTTCCATTGCTTTTTTTTAATCAGACTTATCAGTACATTTTTTATTTTCACCTGCACGTTGTTCAGTGCGGAGATATTCCTATTTCATTACCCCTTTCTGGAGGTTTCATGAACACAACACAATCCGGTCCAGCCTCGCCGTACCGATGGGTCGTTCTCTTCCTCTTCATGCTCCCGGCCATAGCGACCCAGATCCAGTGGATCACCTTCGCCCCCATCGCCAAGGACACGGCCGCGATCTTTACCGGCGGCGACGCCGACGCCATCGATCTCATGGCCGTGGTCTTCATGCTCGCCTATATCCCGGTCTCTTTCCCGGCCTCCTGGTGCATCGACCGTTTCGGCCTGAAGCGCGGCACCGGCATAGGCGTCGTCATCCTGGGCCTCTCCGGGTTCCTCAGGATCTTCGCCCCGGACTACACCTGGCTCCTGGTGTTCCAGATCGGCTGCGCCATCGGCCAGCCCTTCGTGCTCAATTCCTTCACCAAGGTGGCGGCTAACTGGTTCCCCCAGGAGGAGGAAGCCCTCGCCTCGGGACTCGCCACCATGTCGCTCTTCCTGGGCCTGACAGCGGCGATGTTCGCCGGCGATTTTATCATGGATCACTTCAAGCACGCCGGCGACCCCAGGGGCGGCATCACCCTTATCCTTTACATCTACGGCATATTCTCCCTGGCCGGCATGGTCCTCTACCTGATCTTCGTCAGGGACAAGCCGAAGACGCCGCCCAATCCGATCGCGGCGGAACGGAAGGTCTCGATGATGTCCGGCATGAAAGCCCTCCTGAAAAACAGGGACTTTCTCCTTCTCTTCGGCGCCTTTTTCATCGGGCTCGGCGCCTTCAACGCCATATCGTCAAAGATAGACACCATCTTCAACCGGCCCCTTGATATCGACCCGTCCGTGGCGCCGGGCATCGTGGGAGGACTGATCATCGTCGGCGGCATCTTCGGCGCCGTCATTCTTTCGGCCCTTTCCGACAAGTACCGCAAGAGGAGGCTCTTCCTCATGATGACCATGGCGACTGCGATCCCCCTGGTCATACTGCTCCAGTATCTCTCCTCCATCGTCATCCTCGGGATCGCGGGATTCATTTTCGGGTTCTTCCTGGTGTCGGCCCTTCCCATCGGCCTCACCTATGCGGTGGAAAAAACGCACCCCGTTCCGGAGGCGACGTCCAACGGCGTCCTGATGCTGAGCGGCCAGATCAGCGGCATCCTTTTTACGCTTCTCTTCAACATGTGGGCACTCACCGTTCTTTTCGGCGCGGGGCTCCTCTGCACGATACTCATGAAGGAGATTCCGCGGGAGAGGGAGAATTGATCGTGCCCGGACCCGGCGGTCCGGACGCGGGAGATCGCTATCGGCGGGCTTGAATAAATTCCGAAACAGAAACGAAAAGGCGACGGTAATAACCGCCGCCTTTTTTATTCTATTTCACGTTGACCGTGACCCTGAAATCCCTGAGGGGCTTTGCGTCTTTTTTCCATCCCTCCGCGTACTGAAGCGTGAGCTCCGATTCTCCCTTCTCGCCTGCCTTGAACTTGAAGCTCTGGAGCTCGGGACCGCCGGGCTTCTCTCCCCCGCCCGATACCTGTTCCGGCTCGCCCTTCTGCGCGAGGTTCGTTCCGGCGGAAAGGACCTTCCAGCCGAAGCCGGTGCCGAGCTGCGCGGGCAGCCTCACCTCAAGGATCTCGCCGCTCTTGATATCGATGGCGGCGCCGTTATCCGCCTCGGTCACCGTGACCGCCGGCTTCACCGAGCAGGAACACATCATAGCGGCCGAGACGATCATCGCCAGCATCAGGGTTTTATTAAAAACTGCCGTGCCGATCATACAACCTCCCATGCAATCGGTAATCATAATTTCATCTCATCCCAGCACACTGCTAATCCATGCTGCTCACCACGACCCACGCAGCGCCGTAGCCTATGTTATTGCACCCGTACTTGATCCACACATACCCGTTGTCGCCCCACTGGGGCCCCCATGAATTCTTCACCAGGTAGGCGCCCTTGTTGTCGTCCCAGCCGACTATGGTGATGGCGTGGTTGATGTCGCGCTCGCCGCTGCAGTCCGCGAACTCGTCGAAGATGCCGCTCCTGTAGGCCTGGAAGGCCGGGGTCACCTTGACGCAGGCGGCGATGGGCCCGTACTTGCACAGGGCCTCCTTCATTTCCCTGACCTCGGGTATGCCGGCGTTGGGCTTGACGTAGCCCCACGCCACGATCCTGTACTTCGCCGTGCTGGTGGCCTTGCAGGACGCCTCCTTGTACTGGTAGGGCGCGTGGCTCTCCAGGTCCGCGCTGTTGGTCTTGTAATATTCGAACACCGGCCCGTACCATCCGCCCTGGCATGACCCGGCTTTGCTCTTGATGTTCACCACCTGGCCGCCGCGGTACACCGGCTGCACCGCCTCGGCGCAGTCGAGGATGCTCTGCTCGGAAATATCGAGGTTCCAGTTCCTCCTGATCATGAAATTGGCCTCCAGGACTGCCGCCGAGGTGAAGGCCCAGCAGCTGCCGCAGACTCCCTGGTACTTGATCGGCGTCACCTTGCCGCGGCTGACCCAGGTGAAGGAGGCTGCGCTCGGGGAGGGGGGATTCTGGATGTCCGTTTCTATCTCGTCTTTCTTCTCCCGGCGCTTCTCCTCATCCCGCTTCTCCTGTTCCCGTTTCTGCTGTTCACGGTAGCTGTATTCTTCCTCGTCCTTCTTTTTCTTTTCTTCTTCCAGTCTCCGCGCTTCTTCTCTCTTCCTGTCCTCGTCCTTTCTCTTATCTTCCTCTATTCTTCTCTGCTCATCGCGCTGCCGCCGCTCCCTCTCCAGCCGCTCCTTTTCCTCATCGCGCTTTTTCTTCTGGTATGTCTCCCGGTCACGGTCGCGGCCGCCTTTTTTCCCCTCGAGGTACTCGCGGTATTTTCTCATGAACTCGTTCCACATCTGGTCGCCCATGTTCGACTGCACTTTCGCTTCCTTGTCGATGTTCTTCGGGACCTGGGCGCCGGTGATCTGGGCGATCTTGTACTTCATCATTTCATTGATCGAAACCACGAAGCTCATGTTCTTTTCTTTTATCTTCTTCTGGACATCGGCCAGCATCTGCTTCATTTCCTCGGGTCCGCGGACGAGATTCTCCTTCTTCTCGTTGAACTTCTTGAATATCTCGCCCTTCTTTTTCTGCATGTTGGACTGCGCCATCAGCTGATTGGAGGATATGCCTGCCACGCTCCCGATCCATGTCGTGTCGCCCAGGAGCAGAGTCAGCGCCAGCGCCATTGCCGTAATGACCTTACACCCATACCCGTTGGCAGCGTTACGCTTCATAGTCGTTCCCCTTACAAATAATTTATTTTCAGCGCAGCCGGGATCTCCTCCCGGCGAACCTGTTGTTTCCCGCATCAGAGGCCCTGTTCCATCATTCTTGACCGCACCGGCTCCGCGCAGAAAGCCATCGAAACGAAATGTCCGATACATCTTTATCATATAAAATAAGCTGCGGGCAAACATTTTTTTCAAAAAAACCATTTTTTGACACGGACTATAACCGCCTCTTTGCCATGTCTTACTTTGACAGGATCGGCGGAGAAAAAGTTTTCATTTTTTATTAATTAATGTACAGATGGAGGGTTTTAGTCATAAAATGTCTTGAGATTATAAAAGGTGCCCTTTCATAAAACCTTATGAGAAAGAATTGATTTTCATTCTAATCATCACGGATTCTACCTTTAAATTTTTCCATTTTCCGTTCAATCGTCCCAATAGGCGGGAATGCGCCCTGGTCCAGGGCATGGTTTTTTTTAAAAGGGAAGAGGGTGATTCACTGAGCAAACAGGATGTTTGCCTGCCGCCGCCGGCAGGATGCCGAAAAAGCGACGACCTTCCCCTTTCGATCCCCATCACCCCGGTCGCTCAGGCGGCGCGACGGCCTTGGCGATTAACTCGGCTGCATTCGCTCCGTTCGGTGCAGCCTCAGACAACAATCGCCTATTGGTGTCCACCCTGCGGGCGGACGTTTTGAAGGCCTGGCTGCATATGAATGAATTGGCATGTTAGGTGAATTTTTCTTGACGACCCTTTTGTAAGGAATTAATTGAGATTCTATACAAATAACTTCCGGGGGGAAGTGGATATTCCCTATATATGATTTATTCACATACTTCTTTGAAATAGTATTGTAGATGTATTTCATTTGTTGATAATTGTTCGCCATACCAAATATAATAAAATATTTTGATAATTAATATGAGATTAAACTTAGAAAGGGCCAATTTTATAGATGCAAATGAATTAACAAATATCTGTTTTAATTCTTTTAATCAAGAAATGATTTTATATAAAGATGGCAAGCATGGAGGGCCACAACATTATGATGATCCTAATTGGCATATTTATTCAATGAAAGAAGGTGTTTATCACAAAATATTATTAGATAATAAACTTGTAGGTGCAATAATAATAGCTTTACGCGGTAGAATTAAAAACAATACGTTATATCATTGGGAATTAGTGCAAGTGTATATTGATAATGAATATAAACATAAAGGAATTGGTACATTTGCAATTAAGCAAATCGAAAAATGGTTTCCTGAAATGTATAAGTTAACTACTTGTACTCCTTCGTTTTCAGTTAATAATATTGAATTTTATAAAAAATTAGGCTTCAATGAAATAGATAAAATATATTGTCATGAAGAAGATATTGAAATAATTTTATTTGAAAAATTATATAAGAATAGTATATAAATATTTGGCACGGCGCCCAACAAACCATAACCGCTCCGCTCCTCGCTCTCTTAGGCTCGCTGCGGTCGCTCGGCTTCGTGCTTGGCCGCCTCCGTCGGTGCCGATTCGGGGATAATCCTGAATCATTATTAGAAATATATCTACCGGTGAATACATGAACATCAATAAAGATGAGGATAGTGTCAATAATCTTTCGCTTTTTTCTTTTTCCTCTAACTGACGTTACTTCCTATGCTATATCAATAAGCAAATCTTTGAGATGATCCATATTCAGATACCTTTTTGCTCCCCACGATGAAGA